>DEAY01000198.1:16061-19047 GCA_002348345.1 Verrucomicrobia bacterium UBA2970 | reverse complement strand
GGTTTCGAAAGCCAACCGTCCCTTTAGAAACCATCAATGCCCCTCCTCATTCAGGCAATCATCCGCATGGCACCGAGGCAAAGCTCCTTCACTTGCCTCCCGTTCCGAACTGGATCTCGAAGGCAACAAGACGATCCGTTTCATTGAATCGGACGCTCCCGGTCACATCCCTGTCAGACCCCGAGGCCGCAGGAGATGATTCATCGGATCACCGCGGGGCGTGTTGCTGAATCAGGGCCAAAGCAGCCCCAGCAAAACGGAGTCCCAAAACCTTGTAGCCCTCTGCGGAGTAGTGGAGGTCGTTCTTGATGGGCTTACCCTTACGATTGAACCCGTCATTCAAATCATCGGTATTAATCCAAGAAAACCGGTCGTTCTCCTCAGCGAGCCTCACCTGAATCTCGCGGAGCATCGTCCAATGCGCATAACGTTTGTTCTCAAGATCGAAATCGCTGAGCCTTCCGATGACCAGGTTAATATCCCGCCGCCCCAAGTCGTTTGAAAGCTGGGAATAAAGCCCCTTCAAGCTGGCCTCATAGACCGTTCCCCACTTCATTCGGGCATCCCGCTCACCTTGCATCCAGAGAAAAGTGACCGACTCAATTTTGACCGTCCGGATGGCCTCATCCACCTTGGCCATGAGCCGCTCATAAAGATCGCCCGCCTTTTCCGGGCTGTTCCCCTCGGGCGACTTCCAGCCCTTCCACCATCGCTGGATTGGCTGACCTCCCATCGCATCCTGGATCACAATCACCCGATCGCTGCCTAGAGCCTTTTCAACCGCTGGGGTGAAGGCTTCCTCTGGCTTGTGGCCGGCCATATTTGATTGTCCCGAAAGAATGAAGAGATGACGGCCTTCACCCGCCACCGCTTCGAGGGAAAGGGTCCACGCCGTCAACCCGAGGATCATCCAATATCGCCATGGGTTCTTCATACCAGGAAGATGAATAACACAACTCGGCCTGGATGACCCAGAAAATCATCTGGGCTCACGTGAGGAAGACGCATCGAATCCTCCCAGCCACCCTTCGGCCAGGCAACGCTTGGGCTCTGTGTTGGTCTGCTAAACTGGATCACCGTCCTGTTCTCAGCCCTTTGGCAATCGGCTCGACCACGGCTGCTCCCTCCTAATCCTGGGCAGCCAGGGCGGGGCTGGATTCGATCGCCAGTCCCGCCAACTCATAGATTCGACCGGTGGCGCCCAAGAGGTTGATCTCGCGATTCGATGTGTTGTAGAGGTTGGCTGCCACATCCGTCTGACTGTTGGTCATTTCAGCCCTGGTTTCCAGGAGTTGATCGATATTGATTTCACCCTCAAAGTACTCTGACAGGCGTTGTTGGTATTCCCTCGTCACTTGAGCCACTACTTCCAGGATCTTCTTACGATTGGATTCGTTGTCGACGATCCCCTTGGTTTCCGTCGAGATCTGCCGCCGCATCTTGATCTCCTCCGCCTCGATTTCTGATTGAAACTGACGGATCTGGGCCTCCGCCTTCTTGCGAGTGGCTTGTAAGACACGACGATCGTTCAACCGGACATTCACCCCGCCACCCACCGTCCATCCGTCCAAACGATCGTCAAAGGTCTCGGATCCGAGTGGGAACAGAGTCCCCTCAAGGAAGGTTGTCACGTCATACCGGCCCCGAATCGCTTGTTCCCGCTGCAACTCCGTATTCCGAATAGCATCATTCAAGACCTGAAAAGCTGGATTATTCTGTCTGGCTTTCTCAATCAATGCCTCCAATTGAATCTCGTCCAAGGGGCCGGATCGAAAATCCGATAGTGAGGAGGTCTCGGAATCGATCTGGAAATCATCCTTCATTTCCAGCGCCACATAGGACAATAAGGTCGCCTTATATTGATCCAATCGCGCCAGGTAGAGATTCCGGGTGGTTTCGAACCCCCCTTTCTCAGAGAGAATGCGAGACCTATCTTCGGCGGGAACCCGCTCGTCATCGTAGAGCCCCTGGAGATCGTTGACCGAGGCATCATAAACATCGGCTAATCGTTGATAGTAAACGGACAAGGCAAAATACTCCAGGCCATTATCAACCAACAAACGATAGTCTTCCAAATAATCCAGCTGAGCCTTTCGCGCCGTGGTCTCTTGAAAAGCCTGGGCAATAATTCGATTCTGGCGCCGTCTCGATCCAAGAAATGGAATTTCAGCTCGAGCCCGCACCAATGCCCCCCCTCCGGACTCGACCGCCTCCGAGGGAGGCATCGTTCGATCAAACTCGAATCGAGAAACCGATCCGCCAACCTCGGCACTGAAGATGGAACCCCGAAAAGTTTCGTTCTGAACCCCGACCACTGACTCCAACGCCCCGCCGAAGGCTCCCCGTCGATTGGGAAACTCCGAGAGATCCGTTCGCGTTTCGACAAATGGCTCCAAGCGGTTCAAGTTCGCCCGGAATTCCTGAAGCCCAAATCTCGCCGCGATCATCTCTTCCCGAGAGGCTCTCACGGAGGGATTACGCTGGAAAATCAGTTTGACGATGCTCTCAATGTTGAGGATGTAGGGCGGCCCTAACGTCTCCGGAAAGGTTCGCCCATTCAACGCCTCCAACTCTCTGGATTCCCCTTCAGAAAGTTCGAAAGATCCTGATTCCACTGGGGCAACCACCGCCTCGGATGCGGTTTCCCCCCGCAGGACACTTGACCCCGTTTCCGGATTCCGTGGCGAGGAGGAAACACATCCTATGAGCACGACAGAGCTCAGCAGGACCCAGCGCTCCCAGGCCTGGTTTTGAATTGATCGTTTATCAGGAACCAATGAATCCACCTTCGGCTTTACCGTTCATTGTATCGCGAGGGGGGCAGTGTTTGCCAATCGACACCGAAAGAGTCAAGCCTTCAGACCATGATCTGTAATCATGCCGGAACCCTAGCACCAGCCCCCCGCCGCGAACCAAAACCACGCCTTAAATTTTCTTGCGCATTCACAAACGAAAACTACGTTTCCCATCATGAAACTCCCATCAC
>DEAY01000198.1:13840-15663 GCA_002348345.1 Verrucomicrobia bacterium UBA2970 | reverse complement strand
ATTTGCGGCTAACGGGAGCCCAGGGAGACCATTCGTTCACCTTGAAGCTTCAAAAACGGGTCGATTCGAAGAATACGGGGGCCTTCGTCACGACGATTCACAAAGAAAAATGGGACGCCGGGGCCACGGCGGTCATCGTTTGCGACATGTGGGATCTCCATCATTGCAAGAATGCCGTCGGTCGAGTCAAGGAGATGGCACCCAGGATAAACCAACTCCTTGAAGAAGCCCGATCAGCAGGCGCGTTGATCATCCACGCTCCGAGCAGTTGCATGGGTTTTTATCAGGGACATCCCGCCCGGCTCAAAGCACAGCATGCCCCCAAGGCCAGCAACACCCCAGAGGACATCGGCCAATGGTGTCACCAAATCCCCTCCGAGGAAGCAGGGGTTTATCCATTAGATCAATCCGACGGGGGCGAAGATGATGATCCGGTCGAACATGCGGCCTGGGCGAAGTATTTAGAAGAAATGGGGCGCAATCCGAGAGCCCCCTGGATTCGCCAGTATGATGTCCTAAAGATTCACAACGAGGACGCGATCACCGACGATGGAGAGGAAGTTTGGGGACTACTCGAACAACACGGAATCGATCACGTCCTCCTGGTTGGGGTCCACACCAATATGTGTGTCCTCGGCCGCCCCTTCGGGCTCCGACAATTGGCAAAGAATGGAAAGAACGTCGTCCTCGTCCGCGATCTGACGGATTCGATGTACAACCCCAAAATGTGGCCCTACGTCAATCATTTCCGGGGAACGGACCGCATCATCGAACACATCGAAAAGTTCGTCTGCCCGACCACGACCTCCGACCAGATTCTCGGGGGAAAACGATTCCGGTTTTCTGGAGACCCCGATTTCTAGGTGATGCCCTCTCAAGGAGCCTTCCCGAGAGTCGATAGGAAGCTGACCAAATCGAGAAGGGCTTGCCGAGGCAATGCATCGACCAGGCCTTCCGGCATCAGCGATCTGCCTTCCGATCGTTGGTCAATCGTCCGCTTTGGAATCACGATTCGTTCCTCGACCACCCCTCGGAGGATCAGGGCCTCTTTCGACTCCTGAACTCGAATTCCCGTGAAGTAACTGCCGTCCTTCGTGTCCACATTGACGGTCTGGTAGCCTTCCTTCACAGCGGCATTGGGCCGAACGAGCGACTCCATCAGATAGTCAACAGGGGCACTGGCCCCGATGCTTGACAAATCCGGCCCCACGGTTCCCCCAACCCCTCGGATGGCGTGGCAGGACTGGCAAAGAAGAGCTTGGTGTTGATAGATTGCCTGCCCCCGTGCCGGATTGCCTTCCGTCACTGCCAACTCGGCCAGCGCCTTCAATTCGGCCTCTGAAAGCTCCGACCAGGCCGAATCAAACTGAGCCGCTTCCACCAGGGCCTTCGTCAAGCCGGGTAATTCTTTCCCCGAGGCCCCGAACTCGTTCAGAAGAACCCGGGCGGCAACTGGTGGCACCGGATGGTGAACGAGGACCTGCTCGAGGAATGACAGGGCTGCCCCTCCAGCAATGAAAGAACGAACCAAGGGGAGCCAGTCCTGGGATTGACCGGGGGCGGCTTTAATCAGTCGAGACGCATGCATCGCCGCCAAACCGGGGCTTCGCCGAACCAACAGGGACGCCAAGAAGGCTTCCTCTGCCACGTCATTCAACCCGGCAATTCGTGTCACAATGGCATTTTCGTTGAGCCACCCCCCCGTCGAGGCGATGGCTCGAAACAGTTCCCGACGCGTTTCCGAGTGCCCCTTGCCCTCCACCGCCAACTCTCTCAGCTTCTCGTCCAAACCCTTCACCCGAAAGACCGAGATCGCTTGAACC
>DEAY01000198.1:0-13441 GCA_002348345.1 Verrucomicrobia bacterium UBA2970 | reverse complement strand
CTCCCGACACCGCGCTCCTTGAACGATCGAATCAAGCCTTCCATCAACAGCCGACGGTTGGCGGCAGACACCTTCTTGTTGCCCACCACGTCCCAAACCCTTTTCAACTGAGCTGCGTCTCCCACTCGACTGATGATTTGCCAAATCGTCAGATCCCGTTGGTTGGGTCTGGCCTTATCGCTCACCAGGTTAAGCAACGAGGTCACAGCGGCAGCCGAGTCGAGGGACTGAAGTGCGAAAATGGCATGCTCAGGGGTCCCCCCGAAATCAAATGCTCCCGACTCCACTTTGGGCAGCCAAACGGCCTCAAGTTCACGGAATGCCCGCCACAATCCATAGTCCAGAAACGGATCGCTGTCTTTGTCGAGGGCGAGCGCGATGGCAGAGACTGCCTCCAAGCCCGGGATCCGTGCGAGGGCTCTGATTGCCTCCAAACGAACCCGGGGATGACGATCGGTCGCCCCCTGCCGTAGGAGACCGAACGACTCCTTCCCCCCCGGATCGACCTCCCCCAAGGCTCTCATGACCGCCGCCCGGGCGCGGTGATCCACATGCCCCGCCAACCGGCGAATCAAACGGGAATCCCTTCGATCCAATGATTGCCGCAACCACAAGAGTTCCAGCAGGTGGTGGGCATACCCCCGATCTCTTCGGTCCAAGCTCCCTTCCCACTCCTCCATCAGGCGATCAAATGCCTCGCCACCGCCTTCCGCCAATCGATCACGATAGCGTTCCGTCAGCACCCGGCGAGCCTGCCGCCGAGCATAGTCTTCTGGGGCCTTCAGGTGCTCCAGCAATGCCCGATCCGATGCCTGCTGGAAATCCACTCGGGCCACCAAGGGGCGGTCCTTCGCGGTGATTCTCCAAACACGCCCATGAACCCGATCCCGCCGAGGATCTCGGAAACTCACTTCGCCGTGCTGAATGATGGGACTATACCAATCGGCCAGGTAGATGGCCCCGTCCGGCCCCATGGCGATATCAATGGGACGAAACGAAACGTGGGTCGATCGAATCAAATCGTCGAGTTGGATCGACCGAAAACCGCTTCCTTCCTCGTCCATCCGAAAGCGATTGATTCGATTGGCTCGGAAGTCATTGGCCAGGATTTGCCCGCTCATCTCCTCCGGCAAATGTCGGCCACTCAGGATCTCGATGCCGCAGAGTTTGGGGCTTCCCGGGTTGAGCCCGGACAAGAAGCGCAGTTCCCCAGGTGAAGCAAGAAAGGTGGCTCCAGGAAACGAATAATTGATTCCCTCGCCCCCGGCTCCATCAGTTTGAAAGGTCTGTCCCCATCGATCAAATTGGATCCCCCATGGATTCACCAAGCCCCGACTGTATACTTCCAGTTGCCCCGTCCCGGGATGATACTTCCAAGCGCCACCTCCGTTCAATCGACGGGGACCAAACACCGTTTCCACGTGGGTGGCGATATAGTATCCCTGCAAAAGGTAAAGCCATCCGTCAGGCCCCCAGGTCAGGCCATGCAATGTGTGGTGGGTATCCTGAGTTCCAAATCCGGAAAGCAAAACCGTCCGCTCGTCTGCTCGTCCGTCCCCGTCAACATCCCGCAAATGGAGAAGCTCTCCCGCTTGGGCGACATAGGCTCCCCCATCCCCAGGCATGACTCCATTCGGGATGAGGAGATCCTCAGCGAATAAGGTCGAATGTTCGGCGACTCCATCGCCGTCCCGATCTTCCAACACAATCACCCGATCCTCCGGAACGCCGCTTGGCTTGATCTGAGGATAAGTCACCGAGCTGGCAACCCAGAGACGACCGGAAGGGTCGAAGTTGATCTGGATGGGCTTGGCCAGCAACGGATCGGCGGCATAGAGATTGACCTCAAAGCCATCGGCAACCTCAAAGTCTCTGAGTTCGGTCGGAACCGAAGCATCAGGAATCTCGTTCAAGTTTCGTTGAGCGAACAGACTCGGAACGAACGCGAGCAAAACGATCGGATGCAATAATTTCATGTCAGTCATTGGAACCGCCTTGAATCCATCATTGGGTGAGCTCCCGAATTGACGCCTCGAACCCCGCAATCAAACCCTCGAACTGGGGCAGTTCCAGTTGTACGGGGACCTGCTCACTTTTTCTCTCGCCAAAAACGAACGCGTCATTTCGAGGGCGCCACCAATTGTGAAATAATTCATTCTTTCGAATCACCCGCTGTCGTAAGGTCTCGAGTTGACCAGCCGTCAGCCCCTCAACCTGTGGGGGGCGAACGCATTCATCCCGAACCAGATACTTTCCCAGCACGCCATAACCCGCCGCAGACAAGTGAAGACCGCGGATTCGAGTTTTCGCTCTCAGAAGGGGTGCGGCGCTGAATAGGTCCACCACCTTGAGGCCCCGCCTAGAGGCGACCCGAGCGATCCCATCCCGATAAGCCTTGAGATTCAGATTCAGTTGATCCACTCGAGCGGCCGTTCGGGCCCGAAGCGGGATGCCCTCCCCCAGTACCCGCAAGGGAGTGAGCAGTACGAATCGTCGGTGAGGCGCTGCCAAGGCATCGAGCAATCGGTTGAGGCCCGCCTCAAAGTCAACCAATCCTTCCGATCCCGAGTGGGCCTCGGCCCCACCGTAGGCCAAAAACACGATCGTCGGGTTCACTCGCTTCACATGCTCCCTGAGATTTTCGAATCCCTCGGCAGAATCGCCAAAAATCGCCCCCCGACGCCCACCGGCACGGGCGTGTCCAAAGACCGTATCCCCATCCCAGCCCAGATTCCGGACGGTGAGATTTCGACCTCGGAAATGGCTCAAAAGAGCGGTTTCTATTTCTCCATACAAACGACCTCGATCAAAAAGCGTCCCCCCCAGGAACGCCACACGATCACCATCCACCAATTCGATCCCGGCCCCCGCATCCATCCGGGGAGCAGACAGGATCAGTCCGGTCAGAAAGACCATTTTCACAAACCAAACGGGCTGTCTTTTCATGAGCGCCCAGATCCTATCGAAACCGCCAGTTAAATGAAGCACATTCATTGCAAAAGCCTTCCTAGGCGAGGTAACCCGGGTTGAATCGTTTCCTCTCCCAGAGGAAACAGCATTCCCTCAAAAAAACGGTCCAATGAGACCGCCTTCCCTTTGACTCGCTGTTTCCACCATTTCATCCCAGATTGAACCAAAGAGGCCCTGACCTCGCATCCTCTCGACAACTTCCCGTCACCGCCTTAGTGTCCCGTCAGCCCTTGTTAAGATCATGCCCATTGGATCCACTAGCCCGGCCAGATTCCGGGCATCTTCCCTCGAGTCGAATTCCCAAGCCTAATTCAAGTGAAAAAGATTCGCCTCGACGCCCGCCCTTCGCACCGTCATTGCCCCCAAACCTACGAAGTCATGGTCTCAGAGGCTGGAAGCACCTGGACCCAGCCCCTGTTCAAGAAACTGGGATCCAGTCCGATGACTCAAATGCGAATCACCCCGGGAATCGCCAAGTTGATCCGAGTGCCTCACAGGGAGAGCAAACCCGGGTTGTCCTGGTCGAGTCACGAACTCACCATTGAATGACATGGCCCCGGCGGAAGCTCACCTTTGTTTCGAATGCGGCCTCTGTTGCGACGGAAGTCTCTTTGCCGATGTAATGCTGCAGACCGCTGAACTCGAATCCATTGAGCAGCAGGTTGGCTACGAATATCGTGACGGGAATCCGTTTCTTCAGCAACCCTGCCTGGCTTATCGGCAGGGGCGATGTCAGGTCTATGAGAACCGACCCCAAGGGTGTCGCTCCTATGAGTGCCAGGTGTTGTGCGACCTTAAAGAGGGCCGAATCAAACGACCCGAGGCAGGTCAGCAGATCCACCAGTTGCGAGCGATCATCGAAATCATCAACCGATGCCTCGCCATCCTCGGCGAAACGGACCTGACGCTTCCGCTTTCCCATCGCATTGAGTCCGCGATGGGACAAGCCTGGGATCTGAACGAGCCCCAGGAAAAGCAGGAGGCCCGCGAGGAACTGCAACAGATTGTTCCTGAATTCGAATCTCTGGCAGGGGAACGTTTCAGGGCAGTCGACATCCCTTGAGCGCCGTCCTTGTTGTTTGGCACCAGCGCCCGACCAACCGGTCCTGGCGTCGGATTGGAGGCGCGGCGCTTACCGGGCGGCTGACTTGGGAATGGTCGTATGGTCCCCCAACCAAATCATGTCTCGATTGTTAGGCGAGGCGACGTTGAGCGGCATGAGTTTAAACTTGACGGGTTCGACCGTTCGGGGATCCACCCATTTCTTGATTTCAGAATGCCCATCGGCAAACGAGAGTCCGGCGGCACCATTGTGGTAACTCGCCGGATAATCGATAATCCGGGCGCTCGACGCACTCTCAACCATTTGATTCGCAAACCCCCCCGCGTTAATGCTATCCGGATGCTCGTCCAGTAACACGTAGAGCTGAGAGGGCCCTGGGTTACTGAGGTCGGAGGATTTGATATAGACCTTGTACTTAGATCCCGGCAACCAGCTTCCAGGCCCCCCCATGGCCTGACTCATCCCCATACTTCTCACCCGGGAATGGCGATTGCCTTTGATCGTGACAAAGCTCTTATCGGCGGGGCATTTATAAACCTTCGCAGAGGGCAAATAAGGCGCAAACATCGCCCGCTGAGGATCCAACAAATCGTGAATATTGGTGTTGTCGGTGTTGCCAGCGTTATAGTCGATCCACCCCCCTACCCAGGCATATCGTTCATCCCCGCTATTGCCAGGTTTCGTGAGAAAGTCATCATTATCATCGGGATACATCAAGTGGGCCAACTGGAGTTGCTTCAGATTGTTCAAACAAGAAATTCCCTGGGCCTTGGCCTTGGCCTTCCCCAAGGCAGGTAAAAGCATCCCCGCCAGAATCGCGATAATGGCGATCACCACCAACAACTCGATCAAAGTAAACCCCCCAACTGTCCAGCCACCGCCAGCCTGTTGATCCTTCCTCATGGTTTGAGTTTTCGCCTCCCCAAACTAATTGTCAACCGATTAACCTTCATCGGACCTGGACCCGGGAGGTTCCCCAACGCGCAGTGAAAAGGGAGGCATACAAAGCCCCCCGCCCAAGGTCTGTTTCCAGGCAAGGAAAAGCCCGTGGCTACCATCGGGCCTATTTTTTGGAGCGGGGCTTCTTGGCGACGACTAACCAGTCCCATGGATAGGGGGCGCCCAGGTGCTTTGGGGCTGCGTCGATCTCTCTGCTCCAGCTAAACTCTACCCGACGCTCTCGTTCAACCTTGAGGTGAAAATGTTTGAGTGTGCCCAACAGCTCCTCACGCATCCAATGATGGGTGGGCACGCCTTGAATCGAGACATTTCCGTCCAGAATGGAAGGCACTTCCCTGGCAAAGAGGCGCCGAGCCTGTCCCCGTGACAAGCCATTTCCATCCCCAAGTTCCTCCCGCAGGTCAATCAGGGTTCGGTATACATGAATCGAGGATTCCAATGCGGGAACCGTGATCAGCATTCGTCCCCCGGGCCGGGTAAAACGAAGCACTGACTCCAATAACCGCCTCCGCTTCAGCGGTGACTTGAGAATCAGCACGCTTGAACACACCGTCACATCAAATTGGCGTTCCGGACGAACCGGGCAAGTCAAATCGGCGTGGATAAACTGAACCGAAGCACTCCCGTGCTTGGCTTCCGCTTTCTCCAATAGAGGTTTGGAGAAATCCACCGCGCAGACCGACTGGAATCGCCTCGTGAGGAAGGGAATCAAGGCACCCGGCCCACAGCCTAAGTCCACCACCGAGGAACCCCTCTCCGCCAAGAGACAAAGCTCCTCATCAATGACGCCATGGAGATCCTCCTGAGCAAGCTCGATCACTTGCTCGGAAAAGGAGTCCGCCAACCGATCCCAATACTTCCGCTCCAAAACAACGTCGTGCTGATCCCTCGAATCGTGCGACTTCAGGCCAACCAATCCTCGATCACACGACCGCCGACATCGGTCAGGCGAAAGTCCCTTCCCTGGAATCGGTAGGTGTGTTTGAGATGATCGAGGCCAAAGCGATTCAAGATCGTGGCGTGGTAATCATTCACATGAACGGGACGGTCGACCACGCCCCAACCAATCTCATCCGTTGCCCCGTAGACCTGCCCCCCCCGGATCCCCCCTCCCGCCAGGAGCGTGGTAAATGCCAACGGATGATGATCCCTCCCCGTATTAGTGTCTCGACCGGGACGGTTCTCGCCCAGCGGCGTACGACCAAACTCCGCCGACCAAGCCACCATCGTTGACTCCAGCATGCCCCGTTCCTTGAGATCCTGAATCAGTGCTGCGATCGGTTGATCGACGGCTCCGGCATTGTAGGTGATATTCCTATCCAACTCACTGTGCTGATCCCAGGAGGCATGGACGATATTGACAAAGCGTACCCCTCGCTCGACCAATCGGCGGGCGAGCAGGCAGTTGCGGGCGAAGGCATCAAAGGTTCGAAGATGCGGGAGGGATCCCCGAAAATTCTTCCCTTCCGGCTCGGGTCGATCGACCCCGTATTGATCAAGCGTTGTCTGAGACTCATGAGACAAGTCGATTAACTCGGGTGCTGCCAACTGCATCCTGGCGGCCAATTCGTAATTGGCGATTCGGGCGGCAATCTCGGGATCGTGCACCTCCTGATAGCGTCCGCGGTTGATTTGGTTGAGCACGTCGAGCCCCCGGCGCTGCAGGGTCGGGGGCAACCCCCGGGGCGATTGAAGGTTGAGCACCGGCTCTCCTTGATTTCGAAACAGCACTCCCCCGTAGGTCGAGGGAAGAAAACCGCTCTGCCATAGGGTTGCGCCCCCACTTGATCCACGACCCGCGGTCAAAACGACATACCCCGGGAGGTCCTCCGATTCGCTGCCCAGACCATAGGTCAACCAGGCCCCCATCGTCGGCATCCCGAAGCGAGACACCCCACACTGCATCATCAATTGGCCGGGATGGTGGTTAAACTCCTCTGACTGCATCGAACGAATCATCAACAGATCATCCGCACACCGCCCCAAGTGGGGCAGGAGATCACTAAACTCCATACCGCTTTGCCCGTATCGTTTGAATCGACGGGGAGACCCCATCAAGGTGGCGGTATCGGGTTTGATGAATGCAAATCGTGCCTGATCCAGAATCGACTGCGGCAGAGACTGGCCATGGAGCTCGTTCAAACGCGGTTTCGGGTCAAACAAATCAAGCTGCGAAGGCGCTCCGGCCATGAAGATTGAGATACAGGCCTTGGCCTTGGGCTTGAAGTGAGACCGCCGAGGGGTCATTGGATTCAACGTGCCTTCGGCACCACTCGAGGCGGCCTGCAAGACGCCCTCCCGAGACAACATGGCACCCAGCGCCATCCCTCCAATCCCGGAGGCGGTCGTATTCAGGAATTCCCGCCTCGTGAGCTCTTCTCTTCCTCCAATGGTTTCGTTTTCATTCATCGCAACACCTCTTGATCAACCCCGCGTAATGACCTCGTCGAGGTTGAGGATTACCCTCAGACAGGTCATCCAGGCAGCCCCTTCGACCGCCTCTTCAGTCTCCGCGCCCCCCATCAGCTCACCCGCCATCTTGGGATGAGCCCGATAGTAGCCTCGAGCTTCCGACAACAACCTCTCCAGGGCGTCCAACTCCCTTGCCAGGGGCTCCCTGACACACGCCGTCCGGAACGAATGCCTCATGCGATCTCGATCCGCGTCGAAGTCCAGTCCCAGCATTCGACGTGCAAACCCACGAGCGGCATCAACAAACACCTCGTTGTTCAAGGTCGTCAGCGCCGCCAGTGGCGTGTTGGAGCGGTTTCTCTCAATGCAGGTGGTATTCGAATCAGGGCAATCGAAGGTCATCAGGTTGGGATGAGGAGCCGTCCGTTTGAAGAAAGTGTAAATGCCCCGTCGATATTGGTCCTCACCAGGACTCACCTTCCACTGAACGCTACTGTTGTAGGTCAACGCCACGACATCCTGACTCGTCGGCGGGAACACACTCGGCCCTCCAATCTTTCGGGCCAGAAGACCGCCCGCATTTAAATGGAGGTCCCGCACGATTTCCGCCTCCACTCGAAACCGGTTCTGCCTTGCCAGGAGCCGATTCAGGGAATCCTTCCCCGTAAGCTCGGGCCGATGAGCAGAGGCCTGACGATAAGTCCTGGACATAACGATGTATCGAATGATCGCCTTTCGGGACCAGTTTCGAGCGACAAACTCTTTTGCCAAATGATCGAGCAATTCTGGATGGCTCGGTGTTTCTCCTCGAATTCCAAAATCATTTCGAGTGGTTACCAGACCGATCCCGAACAGATTCGACCAAATCTGATTCACCACCACTCGGGGTGTCAGGGGATTCTCTGCACTTACCAGCCAACGGGCGAAATCAAGGCGATCCGCCGAACCATTGCGCCCCTTGACGGACGGCAACACGGCTAATCCTCCGGGGCTCACGGCACCCAAAGGTTTCGTGAAATCCCCTCGCTCCAAAATGTGGGTCATTCTCGGGTTTTCCTTCCGCTGACTGATGACGCGAAGATCGAGATAGGGAGATTTGGGTTCCCGACTGGTTTGCTCATCGACTTCCTTTTTCAGCGAGGTCCAATCGGCATCCTGCTGATAATAATAAGCATGAACGACCTTCCGATTCTTCTCACCCTCGATTTCCGTTCCCGTTTGAACAATCGTCTGAACCGGTTCGGGCACACCGTCCTTCTCCCCCTGTTCCAAGCGCACCCTCAGTGCCTCCACCCATGCTTGAAACTGAGCATCGAGCTCCGTCTCCCGATCATGGAGACGCTCCTCAAGGTCCCTTTTTTCTTGATCGAACGACGGCTTGGCCCGGCGATATGCAGCAAGTGCCTTTTCCGACCGGGGCATCTTGAATCCGGTTTCCTCTCCGTTGTTAAAAAAGGCGTAGAACTGATAATATTCCTGATGCGTGATGGGATCGTACTTGTGGGTATGGCACCGCGCGCAACCCACCGTCAATCCCAGCCACACCGAACCGGTGGTTTCGGTTCGATCCATCACGGCAGCCACTCGCCATTGCTCGCGGTTCGTGCCGCCCTCCGTATTGGTCAAGGTCTGACGGTGAAACGCGGTGGCGAGCATCTGATCATCGCTGGCGTTGGGCAGAAGATCACCCGCCAACTGCTCGATGGTGAACTGGTCAAAGGGAAGATCCTGATTGATCACCCGGATCACCCAATCGCGGTATTTCCATGCGTTCGGTCGAGGATTGTCTTTTTCGTATCCATCCGAATCGGCGTAACGCGCCTTGTCCAACCAGTGCCTTCCCCATCGTTCACCAAAATGCTCCGAATCAAGCAATCGGTTCATCAGCCGCCGATAGGCATCTGGCGCCGAATCCGCGACAAACGCATCCACCTCCTCCGGAGTCGGCAACAGGCCCAACAGGTCATAATAAAGCCGCTTGATCAGGGTGTATCGATCGGCCTCAGGTGACGGATCAACCCCCTCTTCGTGCAAGCGCGCCTGCACGAAGGCATCGATGGGATTGCGAACCCAATGATCGGCCCTCGCATCGGGAATCACCGGTGACTGCAAAGGCCGGAAGGCCCAATGAACCTCGTAGGAAGCCCCGTTTTCCACCCAACGCCGCAGGGTGTCGATCTCGTCCGAAGTCAGCGCCTTCCCCGATTTCGATGGCGGCATTCGATCTTCCTCGTCGGTGCTTACCATCCGCTGAATCATGCCGCTCCTACTCGGATCGCCCGGAACAATGGCCTGCCCCCCCGAGGTCAACGACTGAGTGGCGAATTCAAACCGATCCAATCGGAGCCCCGCTTTTCGTTGCTGTTCATCAGGGCCATGACATTGAAAACAGTTCTCGGCAAGAATAGGCAGAATGTCCTTGGCGAACGAGAGACCGGCATTTGCCGCCTGCATCTGAACCGTTCCGAAGCCTACCGCCACCACCGCCATGAAGACGCCCAGCAACGGAACGACCGGTTTGAAAGGGACTAGGCAGCGGCGTGACCCCGATCTCAACTTCGGCGTTTTCGTTTGCATGAGCGACCCTGACCTTATCGATTTCGCATCAGATTAATAGCTCTTTTCCCTCCCCCAGGCTCTTCGGATTCCCGCATAAAGCATGACAATGACTGTGCCACGCCCTAGCCTTGGCCCATGTCATGCAACGAACGCAAGACCACGAGGAGGGAATCGGCCTGATGATTCGCAAAGCCTTTGTCATGAAGGTGCACCCGGAGCACTTGGAGGAATACCGTCGACGCCACCAACCGATCTGGCCAGAACTCGAAGCGCTTCTCCGAGCCCATGGCGTTCATCGTTACTCGATTTTCCATCATCCGCAAACCCACCAACTCTTCGCCTATGCGGAAATCGAATCCGAATCCCGGTGGCAGGCCATCGCCGACACTGCGGTGTGCCGACGCTGGTGGGAATCGATGCAATCACTCATGGAAACAGAACCCGATCACCGCCCCGCCTCCGTTCCACTGACCGAGATGTTCCATCTCGCGCCCCATCCTTGACGACCGCAGGGACTCCCTAAGCCAAAATGGGTTCCAGCACCACCGCCTCATCTTCGACCCCGGTCAATCGCTGATCCAACCCCTGGAACCGAAACGTCGACTGTCGGTGATCCAGGCCAAGCAGTTGAAAGAGCGTCGCGTGCACGTCGCGAAACTGCACGGGATGGTCGGCCACCCAATATCCCATCTCATCGGAATGCCCGTAGCTCATCCCTTTCCGGATGCCTCCTCCGGCAAACCAAATGGTGAACGCCTCCTTGTGATGATCCCTCCCGCATTGATCAGGCGCTTCCTTCCCTTGAAGCATCGGCGTCCGACCGAATTCACTGGCCCAAACCACCAGGGTTTCATCCAACATTCCCCGTTGCCTCAAATCGCGGATGAGCCCCGCGATCGCTTGATCCACCTGCCGGCAATTGGCCCGAAGTCGGGAATCCTGATTCCCGTGAGTGTCCCACGAGGCATTGAAAAGCTCTACGAAGCGGGTTCCTCGCTCGACAAGTCGTCGAGCATAGAGGCAATGATTGGCGAATTCGCCATCCCCATACAACGCCCGGGTCAACTCGGATTCCTTCGAGAGATCCATGAGTTCGGGAACCGACGCCTGCATTCGAAAGGCCAACTCGTACTGCTCAATCCGCGTCAGGATCTCCCGGTCCGGCGACAACTCGAAGCGGGCCCGATTCAAGGACTGCACCCGATCAAGGATCCGCCGCCGCCGCGCCCGATCGATGGTCGGAGGATCCTTCAAGAACAACACCGGATCCCCTTGGCTCCGAAACTCCACTCCCTGATGCACACTTGGCAAAAACCCGTTGGACCACAAGGCGCGTCCTCCTCCCGGCGACACTCCCGAGAGAAACACGACGTAACCGGGCAAGTTCTCGCTCTCCGAGCCAAGGCCGTAATCAATCCAGGAACCGAGACTGGGGTAGCCGATGCGGTTCACACCGGTATGGGCAAGCATTTGGGCGGGACCATGATTAAACTCATCGGTCCTCATGCTTCTCACAAAACAAAGTTCATCGGCCACCGTGGAAAGGTGGGGCAATAATTCAGACATCCAGGTCCCGGCCTGCCCCCACTTTTGAAACCGGTAGGGGGTCCCCAACAGTTTGGGATGGCCGCGAAGAAAGGCGAACCTCTTTCCTTCGATAAAACTCTCCGGAGCCGGCTTTCGATCGTAGCGTTGCAGCACCGGTTTGTAGTCGAAGAGATCCAACTGGGATGGCGCCCCCACCATGTGGAGATAGATAATCGACTTGATTCGAGGGGACGTCTCTCTCCGGAACTGCCCCGGTCCGCCATTGCCTGGAAACGCGCGCTGCTCAAGCGCGCCCAGGGCGAGCGCGCCCAGGCCCAGGCCTGAGCGCGTCAAGAAGCTGCGCCGCTTAAGACCCTGGCGAAGCGCTTGAAAAGGATCGATCGCTGCAGTCATCGACACTGATTAATTCCGATTTATCGCCTCGTGGAGATTCATCAAGATGGTGGCGACGTTAAACCACGCGTCATCCGCGCGATTCGACAAGGCCAACTCTTCCTCATAGGCAGCTTCCAAGAGAACGGCCTCGCGTGAGGTCGGATCTCGGGAAAGCATCGCGCGAAAGGCCCAGTTCAACTTTGCGGCGAGGGTGGTTTCGGAACGACTTTGAATCCGGCGCGCGAAGGCGGTGGCGGCCTCGACATAGACCGCGTCATTCATCAGCGTCAGCGCCTGCAACGGGGTATTGCTGCGTCCCCGAGTGACGGTGCAAGCCCCGCGGTCGGGGGCGTCGAAATTGGCGAAACTTGGATAATGGGCACTCCTTCGCCAAACAGTGTAGACCCCCCTCCGGTAGGCCCCCTCTCCCATGGCAACATCGTAGTGCATCGGCCCCGCTCCCGCCGAGGATCGCCAGACCCCATCCGGTTGCCAAGGATATGCCGGCGCCCCCCCCATCGTTTCCGACAGAAGCCCAGCCACACTCAATTGAACATCCCGAATCAATTCCGCGGACAGCCGGTGCCCCGGATGTCGCCAAAGCAATCGATTGTTGGGATCGATGGTCATTCCCTCTCCGCGTTCAACAACCGACTGCCGATAGACCGCCGAACGAACGATACGCCGCAGCATGGCCTTAATCGACCACTGATCCTGTTCCATCAATGTCACCGCCAACCAATCCAACAATTCGGGATGACTTGGTCTCTCCCCTTGTCGTCCAAAATCGTCCAAAGTCTCGACCAGGCCACGACCAAACAACTCCGCCCAAAGTCGATTCACCACCACCCGCGCCACCAAAGGATTCTCCTTCGACACCAGCCAGCGGGCGAGCCCCAAGCGATTCAACGGATACTCTTCCAGGTAGGGGTGAAGCGCCCCGGGCGTCCCGGGCTTGACCTCCACCCCCAACGATTCAGGATCCCCCCGTCTCAGCACGTGGGTTTTTCTTGTTTCTTTGAGATCACTCATGATGCGAGTGCGCTTGAGCGGATAACACTCAAGCGCCCTGTCAGCTTGCTCAATCCGGGCCAATTGGCGTTGGAATCTCGAATCTTCCTTCAGGAAAGCCCGACCGACTGCCAAGTAGTCCGCTGGCGTTCGTTTCTTGGAATCCCTCCGCAAGCGCTTTCCGAGAGAAGTAGCCGCTGCGGCCTCATCGGCCTTGAACCCATCCCACAAGGGATCAAGGTAGGTCTTGAGTCCGGAAACCATCGAGGCCTTCCGAGCTTGCCAGAGCCTTCTTCGGCGCTCGCGGGCCGGATCATCCGGCACTACCAAGTCTGGCCCGATGTATACCATCCCAGAGCTCCCCATTGCGCTCCCTTTTTGCCGGGTCTCAAAGGGCGCCTGGTTGAAGAATGCAAACAATTGGTAATACTCCCTGGTAGAAATCGGGTCATACTTGTGGTCATGACACTGCGCACACTCCATTGTCAGGCCCATCCAGACATTGGCGGTTGTCTTGACGCGGTCGACCACGTATTCAACCCG
>DEAY01000175.1 GCA_002348345.1 Verrucomicrobia bacterium UBA2970 | reverse complement strand
CAACCGCAGGATCCGCCGGGGCGGAGGGTGCCGCCGGAGCAGAGGGTGCCGCCGGGACCGCCGCTGGGGCCGGAACGTCACCCGATGCCGCTTGAGCGAGGGCGGCCGAAGCCGCCGCCGCCGCCTCCGCAGCAGCCGCCGCTTCCGCAGCCGCGGCCGCCGCTGCCTTGGCCGCCGCTTCTTCTTCCTGACGCTTCGCCTCTTCGGCTCGGGCGCGCGCCTGAGCCGACTCATATTCTGAACGGGCCGCCTTAATTTTTTCCGTGACCGTCCCGAGAATCAAACGCAGCGATCGAATCGAATCATCATTCCCAGGGATGGGATAGGCGGCCTGGTCGGGATCACAGTTTGTGTCCACAATGGCCACAATCGGAATTTTCAAGCGAAGCGCTTCCGCTACGGCATTGTGTTCTCGCTTCAGGTCAATAATGAAGAGAGCAGCCGGGTAGTGATCGAGCGTACGGATCCCGTCCAGATTTCGATGCAGGCGGGCTGCCTCGCGCCGAAGCATGGCCTGCTCTTTCTTGCCATAGGTCGCCATCTTGCCATCCGACTCCATCTTCTCGATCTCTTGGAGTCGTTTGAGCGACTTCTTAACGGTCTTCAAATTGGTGAGAGTCCCCCCCAGCCATCGCTCGGTCACAAACGATTGGCCGGAATCCGCCGCCAGTTCCTTGACGGCAGCCTGGGCCTGCTTTTTGGTTCCGACAAATAGGATTTTTCCTCCCGACCGAGCCGTCTTCGCCAAGAAATCACATGCCTCTTGGAGCTGGGTGACGGTCTTGTTGAGGTCAATAATGTGAATCCCGTTGCGCGCATCAAAGATGAATCGCTTCATCTTGGGATTCCATCGTCGGGTCTGGTGTCCGAAATGAACACCCGCTTCCAGTAGTTCTTTAACGCCTATATCAGTCACGATTTCCATTGGTCATCAGAGTGAGCTCTTTAGGATGAGCCCGACTCCGTCCCGCGGAACACGGGATTCGTTCGGTGTTGTTATGGCCGCCTGAGACATCCTCTCGTCTCAAATTGAATGGCCGTTTCATTGTGTTTCCCCCTTTGCGATGGGCCGCAACGGCGAAAAGAGGCCAAAACCTATCAAAGTCACTGCCGAGGGCAACCTTTATTTTAAAGTCATTCCTAGGTTTTTCAGAACTCGGGAACCCACAGGTGGCTGTTCCTGATCCGGGGCCCACGGCTCCATTTGAGATTGCGCGGGCCGAACCACTTGCCTAGCCTGGCTTCCAGTCACTCAGCTCAGATCTCATATTGCCGCCTGGCCTATGATTGCTCGAACCGTCCATTGGCCCCTCGCTTGTTTGGTAGTCCTGCTGCCAGCGGCCCTCCAGGGAGATTCCCGAGACGCCGCTCTCCGTTACCATCCCGTGAAGGCTTTATTGACCGATCATTGCGTCAAATGCCATGGTACCCAGCGACAAGAGGCGGGCCTTCGCCTCGATTCAACGGTTGGCATCCAGCGAGGAAGCGATCACGGCCCCATCCTCGATCTGAGTTCCCCAAACACCAGCCGCTTGATCCTCGCGATCGAGGGTCAACTTCGCGGCACCCAGCGAATGCCCGCGAAAAACCCTCCCCTCTCGGCCGAACAAATCGAATTGATCCGGACCTGGGTTAGGACTGGAGCCCCCGGACCGACTGAAACCGAAGCACCGGTCGAATCGACCCACTGGGCCTTTCGTTCGATCAAAAAGCCGGCCCTCCCCCCGCTGAAGCACGACACATGGGCACGCAATCCCATCGATTGCTTCATTCTCTCCGCCCTTGATGACCAGGGCCTCCTCCCTTCGCCTCCGGCCGACAAAACCACCTTGGCCCGCCGAGTCGCCCTTGACCTGACCGGAGTTCCGCTTTCCCCGGAGGAATGGGACCGGTTCATGAATCATCAAGGCCCCCATGCCTACGAACAACTGGTCGACCGCCTCTTGGCCTCTCCGCACTACGGGGAACGCTGGGGTCGGCACTGGCTCGACCAGGCCCGCTACGCGGATAGCAACGGGTTTACCCGGGATTTCGCCCGTGAGATCTGGAAGTATCGGGATTGGGTGATTGATACCATCAATCGCAACATTCCCTTCAACCAATTCACCGTTGAACAGATGGCGGGAGACATGCTGCCCAAAGCCACCCTCGAGCAACAAATCGCAACCGGATTCCACCGCAACACCCTCATCAATGAGGAAGGCGGGACTGACCCCGAGCAATTCCGTGTCGATGCCATCGCCGACCGGGTGGCGACCACCAGCTCGGTCTTTCTCGGACTCACCCTCGAGTGCGCCCGTTGCCACCCTCACAAGTACGACCCCATCAGCCAGCGAGAGTATTACGAGGTCTTCGCGCTCTTGAACAATTGCGACGAACCCAAAATCGACGCGCCCTCATTTCTCCAAACTCAGCGTGGCGATCTCAAGCGGCGTGACCAAATCCGCGAACGAATTCAAGATCTCAATGGCCAACTAACCCGATTGGGTGACCCCTTCCTCCAAGCCCAGTTGGAGTGGGAAGCGACCATCACCCCCGAGTTCCGAGCAACCCTTTTGGGCCCTGTTCAAGCCGCTTTGGACTTGGCGCCCGAGGAACGAAGCGATGAACAGAAGACCATGGTCCGGGAACTCTATCAAGAATCAGAATCGGCAAGAAACCAGTTCGACCAGATCAGAGAAATCGTCCTGCTCAAAAACCAGGAACCGATCATCCCCACGTCCCTGGTTCTTCAAGAACGCACAAAACCCCGTGAGACCCACGTGCATCGTCGGGGCAATTTTCTCGACCCTGGACCGGCGGTCACTCCCAACACGCCGGGAGTCCTTCCTCCTCTGAGGCCCCGTCAAACCCGTCCCACCCGCCTTGATTTCGGCCGATGGTTGGTCTCAACGAACAACCCTCTGACCGCCCGAGTGACGGTCAATCGGGCCTGGCAGCGGTTTTTCGGTCGCGGCATTGTGATGACCGACAACGACTTTGGAATTCAGGGGGAACGCCCCACCCATCCCCAACTCCTCGACTGGTTGGCTAGCACATTTATGGATCTGGGTTGGGACTCCAAACAGCTGCACCGACTTATCGTCACCTCAGCGGCCTACCGTCAGAGCTCGGCCTTCCGAGGGGATCTCCGGATCAAGGACCCGGCCAATCGATGGCTCGCCCGGCAAAGTCGAATCCGCCTCGACGCCGAGATCATTCGCGACGGGGCGCTCGCAGTCGCCGATCTTCTGACACCGATCATCGGGGGCCCCAGCGTGTATCCCCCTCAACCCGAAGGTGTCTTCGAATTCACGCAGGACCCCAAACCCTGGCCCACCGCCCAAGGGGCGGACCGCTACCGCCGGGGCCTCTATACCTATCTATGGCGCTCAAGCCCTTATCCGGCATTCGCCATGTTCGATGCCCCCGACGGCAATACCGCCTGCACCCAACGCAATCGGTCCAATACCCCCATGCAGGCCCTGACGCTCGCCAATGATATTCAATTCATTGAAGCAGCCCGCTCGGTTGCCCAACGAACGCTGGACACCGGTTCAAGGACCCTTCCCGATCTGGTCGAGGGCCTCTACAAGCGATGCCTCTCCCGTGTCCCCACCGATGCCGAACGGGCCACTCTGGTAGACCTGATGGCCAAGCAGATGCAAGGCGCCGAAATCGATCCCGAGAATTCCCGCCTCTTTGTCGGAGACGCCCTCTGGGAGGGGAAGGCCGACCATGCCCTGACTGCGGCCACCGTGTTCGCCGCCCGAGTGTTGCTCAACACAGACGAATTCATCACCCGCGAATAAACTCCCCATGAACCCGTCAGAGGATCCACTTAGATTCATCACCCGTCGCCATTTTTTTCGTGATTGTCAACTGGGCATCGGCGCGATGGCACTTGGATCGCTTTGGCAGCGAGACAATCTGCTCCGGGCCGATGACACCGCCTCACCCGGCTCGGCACGGCCGCCCCAGTTCTCGCCCCACGCGAAAAACGTGATCTTTCTTTTCATGGCCGGGGGCCCCAGCCAGCTCGATCTCTTTGAAGACAAACCCCAACTCCGGCGCTTTCATGGTGACGTCATTCCCGAATCGTATGTCCAAAACCAACGATTCGCCTTCATCAAGAGGGATGCCAAACTCCTGGGCTCAAACCGGCACTTTCGCCAATATGGCCAGAGTGGGCACACCGTTTCGGAATGCCTGCCTCATTTGGCCTCCATCGCCGATGACGTGGCCATGATCAAAACCATGACCACCGATGTCTTCAATCACGGACCGGCCAAATTCTTCATGAATACCGGATACAACCGGGTTGGACGGCCAAGTATGGGCGCCTGGATCAACTACGGCATCGGAAGCGAATCGAGCCATCTTCCCGGATTCGTCGTGCTGCAATCCGGACCCCGCGGACCACGAGGAGGGGCTCCGAACTGGGGAAGCGGGTTTCTTCCGACCACCTACCAAGGAGTGCCGTTTCGGGGCAAGGGGGCACCCGTCCTCAACCTCAATCATCCAGAGGGAGTCACCCCATCACACCAGCAGCGCTTCGTTGAGGGGGTGAACCGACTCAACACACTTCGTTTACAACAGGTAGAGGACCCCGAAATCGCGACCCGAATCGCCGCTTACGAGATGGCCTATCGGATGCAATCGAGCGCTCCGGAACTGATGGATATTGCCCAGGAACCCCAGTCCGTCCTCGATCTCTACGGCGCCGAACCCGGGAAAGGCTCCTTTGCGAACAATTGCCTCCTGGCGCGCCGACTCGTCCAGAAAGGGGTTCGCTTCGTCCAACTCTATCACACCGACTGGGATCATCACGGGAACAAGGGCACGGAACTTGGGGAATCGCTTGATCAGCGTTGTCTGGAAACGGACCGACCCGCCGCCGCTTTGGTCCAGGACCTCAAACGGCTCGGCATGCTTGAGGAGACGCTCGTGATCTGGGGAGGCGAGTTTGGACGAACGCCACAGGGCGAACCGCGGGACTTCATTGGACGCGACCACCACATCGAGGCCTTCACCATGTGGCTGGCCGGAGGCGGCATCCGGCCAGGGTTCACCCTCGGAGCCACGGACGATCTTGGTTACTTCCCCGTTCAAGATCGAGTGCATGTTCACGACCTTCAAGCCACCGTCCTTCATCTCATGGGGCTCGACCACCTGAAGCTGACCTACCGGTTTCAGGGGAGAGATTTCCGACTCACCGATGTCGGGGGAGACGTCATTCACTCACTGATCGCATGATCCTGATGAAAATCCATACTGTTCAATCCGGATTACTCCCGTTGGGAGTCCTGATGGCCGTCCTCACCTGCGCGCCCTCAACCAAAGCTGAAGACCCTCAACCGCTCCTGCTCTGGCCCAATGGAGCTCCCGGTGAAAAGGGCGCCTTCGATGCCGAAAAAGAAGCCCCCCCGAGAGGGGGAACACCGGTGATCCGGCTTACCAATGTCACGGCTCCCTCCTTGACCTTCTACCCCGCCAACCCCGCCAACAGAACGGACACGACCGTGATCGTCTTTCCGGGAGGGGGATACCATATCCTCGCTTATGATCTCGAGGGCACCGAGATCATCGAGTGGCTCAACTCGATTGGCGTCAACGGCGTCCTGCTGAAATACCGGGTTCCCAGAAGGCCAGGCCGGGCCAAACACGACGCTCCCCTTCAGGATGCACAGCGGGCAATCGGTCTGGTTCGGCATCGCGCCAAGCGATGGAATCTGAATCCGGACCGAATCGGTGTCCTTGGGTTCTCCGCCGGCGGACATCTGGCCGCGATGGCCTCGAATCACTTCCAGAGTCGAACTTACCCGCGCGTCGATGCGAGCGATGACATGAGCTGTCGTCCCAACTTTACCGTCCTGATCTATCCCGCCTACCTCACCCAGGCTGACAACCTCCTGGCCTTGACCGAAGATCTTACCGTCGGACCCCAAACGCCTCCGGGCTTCATCATCCAGACCCAAGACGACGGGGTGAAGGTCGAGAGTAGCCTCGTCTACTATCTGGCCCTCAAGAAAAACAAGATTCCCGTGGAAATGCATCTCTATCCCAAGGGAGGGCACGGCTACGGGCTACGCCCTTCCCCCCACAACGTGTCTCACTGGCCCCGGCGCTGTACCCAATGGCTTCAGGCCGCTGGCCTGATTCCCTAACGCCGATTCCCCAGACCACAACGGCGGCCCGGCGGGAAGCAAACGGAATTGACAGACTCACCCCATTCCTGGTTCAATCCTGCATCGCATTCTCAAGCCGGACACTGACCCTCCGGTTGACATCAAGGGTGGGGTGTGGCCGACGACGGTCGCCATCGGAGAATCCCTCTTAGCATTCCGGCTCAGACAACAGCTCAAAACAACAGATTTGCACCGCCGTGGAAGAGAAGACATACGGTCACACCCGCAACGGTGAGGAGGTCAAGTTATTCACCCTGAAGAACCAAAATGGCCTCATCGCCCGAGTCTCCAATTTTGGTGCCGCCATCACGGAGCTCCATGCTCCCGACCGGAACGGACAGTGTCGCGACATCACTCTGGGCTTCCCATCATTGGAGGGTTATCTGA
Organism: Verrucomicrobia bacterium UBA2970; assembly: GCA_002348345.1. Lineage (GTDB taxonomy): Bacteria > Verrucomicrobiota > Verrucomicrobiia > Limisphaerales > AAA164-E04 > UBA2970. Next base: position 3,059 of record DEAY01000175.1, on the reverse strand, counting down.
AAAACGAACCCTTCCTCGGCGTCGTGGCGGGACGCTTCGCCAATCGGATTGCCAAAGGGGTTTTTCGGATCGACGGGAAATGCTATGAGCTGGCAACCAATAACGGCCCGAATCATCTCCATGGGGGAAACGTTGGTTTCAACCATCAGCTGTGGCAGGTGCGGAGCCAGCCGGACGCCCCCTCGGAGAGCGTTCAACTCACCTACCTCAGTAGCGCAAACGAGGAAGGCTACCCGGGGGAACTCCGCGTGCAACTCCGCTACACGCTCACCGAGGAAAACGAACTCGTACTCGAATACGAGGCTGCCTCTGACCAAGCCACTCCGGTGAATCTGACGAACCACGCTTACTGGAATCTCCGTGGGGAGGGAACCGGCCAGATTCATGATCATCGGCTCACTCTTCATGCGAGATTCTACACCCCTACGGATGACACGCTCATCCCAACCGGGGCGATTACTCCCGTCGAGTCGACCCCGCTTGACTTCCTCACGCCCACGCCCATTGGCGAGCGCATCGACGGAGTCGGAAGCCAACCGACCGGATACGACCACAACTTCGTCCTCGATAAATCGGAGGAAGGCGCCCTGGAACTGGCGGCCACGGTTCAAGAACCGAATTCAGGGCGGCGGATGGACGTCTTCACGACGGAGCCAGGGCTACAACTCTACACCGGTAACTTTCTCGACGGCACGATCACGGGAAAACAGGGTCAGCCCTATGAGTCCCAGGACGGCTTCTGCCTCGAATGCCAGCACTTTCCCGACTCGCCGAATCATCCCCACTTCCCCTCCACCATTCTGCGTCCCGGAACCGTCTATCGGCAAACCACCGTCCATCGATTCTCGGTCGAACGCCCAACTTGATGCCCCACGAAAAATCCCCAGGCTCTCAACGAACCTGGGGACAACGATTTTCTTGATGGAATTCGGGGATTAGCCCGAAACCGCTTCGCCCGCGGCGGTCGTCTGAACAAACGACAAATGATCCCCCTCGGCGATCACCTTGATCGGACCGGTTCCAGTGAAGTGGCCGCGCAGAATCTCCTCAGCCAGGGGATCCTCCAAATGCCGCTCCACAGCCCGTCGCATGGGACGGGCTCCATAACTGGGGTCATACCCCTTCTCCACCAAAAAGTCCTTGGCACTCTCGTCGAGGATCAACTCGAGTTCCCGTTTTCTCAAGCGTTCAAGGACTTTTTCAACCTCGAGCCCTAGAATCTCGACCAAATCGGTCTTGGTCAGCGGTCGGAAAACGATCACATCATCCAACCGGTTCAGAAACTCCGGCTTGAAGGCGCGCTTGGATTCATCCAGGATCCGACTCCGCATGGCAGCATAGTCCGCTTCGCCATCGCCCTGACCGAAACCAATCACCCCGGCATTCTCGATCAAGTTGGCACCGACGTTCGACGTCATCAGGATGATGGTGTTTCGAAAATCAACGGAGCGTCCCACGTTATCGGTCAATTTGCCCTCTTCGAGAATCTGGAGGAGCATGTTCATGACGTCGGGATGCGCCTTTTCAATCTCATCAAAGAGCACCACGGAATAGGGCTGCCGGCGCACTTGCTCGGAGAGCTGCCCTCCTTCCTCGTAACCGACATACCCTGGAGGAGATCCCACTAATCGAGACACCGTGAACTTCTCCATATACTCACTCATGTCGAGTTGGATGAGACACTTCTGATCACCAAACATGTGCTCGGCGACGGTCTTCGCCAGAAGCGTTTTTCCGACTCCCGTCGGCCCCAACAACGCAAAGGTTCCAATCGGACGACGGGGATCCTTCAGGTCCGCCCGTGAACGCCGCAAGGCCTTACAGAGGGCAGAAACAGCCTCGCTCTGGCCAACCACGGTATGGGAAAGCTCGTCCTCCATCGCCAAGAGCCGTTGGGCTTCGCCCTGCTCCATCCGTTTCAAGGGAATCCCCGTCCACTTGGCGACCACATTCATGATGTCCTCGTCATCCACCAAGACCCGCTCCTCTTCCCGGGTGGATTTCCAGGCATTCAAGATCGTTTCCAGTTTCTCCTTTGCCTGCTTCTCATTGTCCCGCATCGAGGCAGCCAGTTCGAAGTCTTGTTCCTTGATGGCCTGCTCCTTCTTCGATTTGATCTCCTCGATTTCACCCTCGAGGCTCTTCACGTCCGGCGGACGGGTCATGGACTTGATCCGGGCTCGCGCCCCAGCCTCATCCATCACATCAATCGCTTTATCGGGAAGATATCGACTGGTGATGTAGCGATCCGACAACTTCACGGCCGATTCAAGCGCCGCATCCGTCAAATTGATCTTGTGATGATCCTCATACTTGGAGCGAACCCCCTTTAAAATCAGAATGGCATCATCGATCGACGGAGCCTCGACTTTAACCGACTGGAAGCGGCGCTCGAGAGCGGCGTCCTTTTCGATATACTTGCGGTACTCATTGAGTGTCGTCGCCCCGACACACTGCATCTCGCCACGGCTCAGGGCGGGTTTGATGATATTCGATGCATCCATGGTCCCCTCCGCCGAACCAGCGCCCACGATGGTGTGCAACTCGTCGATGAAGAGAATAATATTCTTGGACCGCTTGATCTCATCCATCACGGCCTTGATCCGTTCCTCGAATTGGCCACGGTACTTTGTCCCCGCCACCATCAGCGCCAAATCCAACGTGATGACCCGCTTATCCCGAAGAATCTCGGGCACGTTGCCTCGGGCCACCTCCTGGGCCAGTCCCTCGACAATCGCGGTTTTTCCGACACCCGCTTCCCCGAGCAAGACGGGGTTGTTCTTCGTTCGGCGGCAAAGAATCTGGATGACCCGTTCGATCTCGTCTTTGCGACCAATCACCGGATCCATCTCCCCCTTGGTCGCGATCTCCGTCAGATCACGACCGAAGGCACGCAAGGCGGGCGTCTTGACATCCCCTTTCTTGTCCCCCGTCTTCTCGGCCATCTCGGCACCCGCAAATTCCTCACCCCCCTGAACCCCCTGAAAATTGGGATCCAACTCGCGTAACACTTCCTGGCGAGTCTGTTCGATATCGATATCAAGGGTCTTGAGGACTTT
>DEAY01000391.1 GCA_002348345.1 Verrucomicrobia bacterium UBA2970 | reverse complement strand
GGCCTGGTCAAGAAGCCGCTTGTTGCGTTCCGGTCCCGTGGCAAAAAATGCATCGATCCAGTGAAGATCCTCGAGGATCCAGTCCTGATCGAACGGGGAGAGCTCGTCCAAGGCCGCCGAGGCGTCCAGGAGATGGTCGATGAGGCGGCGAGAGTCTCCCGAAAAGTAGTCGATGATTTCCGATGCCTTGATGGAGACACGGCCGTAGGTTCCTCCGGAAGGACACTGAATGGAAAGTTTTCTGAGGGGTTGGCTCCACTGTCTTGGGATGTGCCACCATTGAGCCTCAGGGGTCTGGATCCGAAAGATCAACCGGGCTAAGGCACCGAGGGCCCAGCGATGCGCTCCCTTGAAGGCGCCGAAGGCGTGGCCACTTGATGGTGGAAGCCGAGATTCCTCGATGCAGACGCGTTCCCTCTTGATCTCAATGGCAATGTATTGGTAGGCCTCCGGATAGACCTGGGCCCGATTGAATCTGGGTTTCAGGGTTCGGATGAGCTCTTCTTCACGAACGACCGCGGCTTGGGGGCTGGGTTGGGTCTCCCAATCGATCTTGCGGACCTGGTTGATCAGTCGGAGGATTCTCTTGGAGGTATGATTGGGGTTTGCGTTTTTGTAGGCGGCCAGTCGCTGTCGCAAGTTTCGCGACTGGCCGACATAGAGTGGATGACCCTCCTCGTCCTTGAGGAAATAGACACCGGGGACCGATGGAATCGATTTGAAGAACGCGTTCCCCAATCGATGTTCCAATGGTTTGGGGTGGGGGAAAAACCATTGTTGCTGGTCCGGCATCGAAGCGAATTGTTTCGCTCCACCCTAGGACAGGGCGTTGGACAAATACCGTCCTACCGAGCTTGGGGCAGGGCGGATTCCCTGGTCGGAATGAAACAACCGATGGCGGGGGTCGTTCTGGGGACGATCTCCCGCCCCGCAGTGATGTCAGTGAGCGTCTTCTTGAGATCGTGCTGTGTCACCCGGAAACGCTTTTGGCCCAGCTTCACATAGAGGTTGTTGATGCGTCCCTGATACAGTTTCTGGTTTGTGGAGGACAAGACAACGGCCTCGGGACTGATGGTTGCGGAGAGTTTTTCAACCAACTCATGCTTTGGGTCCAGGTAAACGCTCTCCCGGATCGCGTATTCCTCGGCGTGATGGCGTGCTTCTTCGACCGTTGTGTTGGGATCGGTATGAATGAGGTGGAAGCGAATGCCGAGGGGCTCGAAAGCCTCCGCCAGTCGGCGGATGGTGGGCTGGTACTGGTTGGAGAGGGGGCAGTCACGCAGGATGAAGATGAACACATTGGCCCCCCTGCCCCTGGGGGCCCCAACGGTCGTTTTGCGAGCCTCGATATCGACCACCTCGAACGGGGGCAGGGACTCCGACCCGCCCGCGTTCAACAGCAGGGGGAGAATGCCGATCAGGCATCGAAGGCTACGGGTGCGATGATCGATTTTGCGCAAGATTTTCACGACTGCCCTCACTAAGCAGTGAGCATAGGGGGCGGTGTTCATATGCCCAGTCAATTTGTGAAGCCCTTGGGGTTGGCGGCGAACCGGATGGATTCGGGAAGAAACGTTGATTGAGACAAAGGAGTGCTCAGTGAGTAGAGTGAGCGACGATGTCGCAGACTGATAACGACAAATACTTGAAAGTAAAGTGGAGCACTGTCAGATACAGGTTCAGCGGGAATGACCACGACGAGATCGATCGCCATGCCAGCAAGAGTGGCGATTCGTTTACGCGCTTTCGCATTGGGTGAGCCTTTGCGGTCACTCCAACGATGCCGACCTGATCTTTGAGAAGCCGTTGACTGTCAAGGAGTGAGCGGAAGCGGCTGAGGTGACGACATCCGACCGTTTCCGTTGGTCCGTCGCGGTCAGGCTAGTTCGATAGGCGTCCCAGGATGGGTTTTCCAGGAAACCGATCTTCTTGAAGCGTTCCATTCATGACGACGGGGACTCCGGCAACCAGTACATATTGAATTCCTCTCGAGGGGGAAAGTCCCTTCTCAAAGGTGGCCGTGTCGATCACGGTGGCCGGGTCAAAAACGACCAGATCCGCATCTGCTCCTGCTTGCAGTCTTCCTTTCCGCGTCATCGCGGGTGCAATCTTCTCCAAACGGCGGGCTGGTTCGAGCGTGATCCGTCGAATGCCTTCGGGGAGAGAAAGAAGTTTTTTTTCCCGAACGTAGCGGCCGAGGATCCGGGCAAAGGTTCCCGCTGACCGAGGGTGGGCTCGTGGGGCGTAGGGCATTGCGTCCGAGGCGAACAGGACAAAGGGCGTTTTTGCCGCCAGCTCAATGTTCTCCTCTCGCATGCTGTGGACGATCACCGTGCCGCCGGTTTTGCGATAGGATTCAAAGGTCTCCCGAGTGAGCCGCTCACCGGTGTCCTGCCACTGGAGGTCCCCGTAGGTCAGCCCCATATTGCTCTGCCAATCCTGATCAAAAAAAGCGGCGTTGATGCTGGTGGAGCCGGCCGTGTAGGGGTAGGCCTCGACACTGATGTTTAGATCCCGCTCTCGAAGGCCGGCGATCAGTTGAAGGATTTCGGGAAGCTCATCGCCGCCCGTGCTGTTGATGTGGACGATGTGAGTGGCAGTGCCGGTGGCCGTCGCGTTGGCGACCACTTCCTGGACGGCGCGAAGTCCGCGCTCGCGCACATGGACGAAGACGGGAACGTCGTTTTGACCGGCGAATTGAAAGACTTTGAGAATCTCCTGTGGACTGGCACCAGGGTAGTAGGCATGCGCCATCCCGATCCCCAGGGCCCCTTCCCGCAACCCTTGGAGCAGAAGTTTGTTCAGGGGGGAGGTTCCCTTCTCGGGAAGAGGCTCATTGGTCATCGCCCGGAAGAAGGGGAGGTTTTGGATCGCCTGGATAGGGTTTGGTGTTCCCATCGCCGAGACAACCAGTTGCTCAATCTTGGTATCGGGACGATTCAAGGTCGCCAGGGTGATCGCCCGCGTGAGACCGTGAGAGACGGTTGCCCCGTAATGGATCCGGGATCGATTGGCTTTGGTCGCCAGCCAACGTCGGAGGGAGGGATAGCCGAGCTCGAGTTCAAGGGCTGTGGTGACCCCATCACGGACTCGGTAGCGGATGGCCGGGTCGCTTTGACCATGGGCGTGCAGATCGATGAATCCCGGTGCAACAACGAGGCCCGTGGCATCGATGTGAAGCCCCTCGGGCTTCAGGTTGGGCTGAAGCGATCGTTGGGAAGTCGCGACGATCTTGCCGTTTCGGATACCGACGTTGCGGATTCCGTCGAGTCCGGTCTCGGGGTCGATCACACGCCCATGGGAGACCACGGCATCGAGGGGGGCGATGATGGAACCGGGGGGGGGAGTCCCAAGGACTTGAGTCTTGGGAACCGGGTCTCCCTTGAGGAGGCGCTTGAGGGTTGGCAGGACGGCCGAGATCCAGGCCTCGGTTCCCGCAGGACTCGGGTGAAGAAGGTCCCACATCAGATCGGTGTTGATGGTTTGATCCTCATTGAGAAAAAGGGCGCTGAGATCCATCCAGTAGACTTGCCTGGCCACGGCAAGTTGTCTCGTGAGTTCCCCGGCTTGGCGGCAGGTTTCGAGACACCGGGCGGAGGCATTAAAGGTGGGCGGGCTCATCCCGGATTCCCGGTCACTTCCTCGCGGGAAAATCCGGAGAACGAGAATCCGGGTCGTGGGATGTTGTTGCTTGATGCAGTCGACGATCGCCTTGGTGCCGGCAAAGACTTCATCGGCTGAGTGAACCGTTTCGAAGTGTCGATCGTCGGTGTTGTTGGTGCCGATGAGCACCATCACCACCTTGGGCGATCTTGGGAAATCGAGTTCCCCGTTCGTGAGATTCCAGAGAATCTGTTCGGTTCGGAAACCACTGTAGCCTAGGTTGATGGCGTTGAGCGGTGCGAGGTGGGTCTCCCAGGTCGATTGGGTTGGGGCGTATTTTCCACCGAGCTCGCCGATGGTGTGAGTGATGGAATCGCCAATGAGAACCAGGTCGTAGGCGTGTGCCTTCACCTGAGCGATTTTTCTCTCGTGGCGCGGGGTGGGGGATGGCCGGGGGAAGTCCGCATCCCCTTGTCGCGGTTGCCGCTCGGGCGGTTCAGCGACAAGCGCGATCTGTAGGAGCAGGAGGAAAGGGGCTGGAAGGAGATTCATTCGAGAGGGCGTCGCTTGAGATTTGGGAGAGGGGTCTGGTCTCATGGGGCCATCGGAGGAATCCGCCATGGCCGCCGGTGGGTCAACGTGACTCCCAAACGCTTGGGGTTTTGTCTAGAGTTTCAGGAGCGGATGATCCCGCTCTGTCAAGGGGAGGCGGACGGCAAGGCCGCCCTGTCGGTGGGACTCGAAGACCCCGCAGATCATCTCGACGGTCTCCCTTCCGTCCTCGACATCGCAGAGAGGGCGGCGATTCCGCTCCACGGAGTCGATGAGGTCGCGAACCGCGATCACATGGTTGCTGATCTGCCGGATTCGCTCCGGATCCGATTCGCTTCCCCCGATCCCCTGCGTGCGAATGGGAATCCAGGGCCGGGGTTCACCCGTTGAGTCAAACGGATTGCCCGGACACCAGTGGGCAAGGGGATCCCGATCAATCCGGAGGGCGACGAGGCCCTGGCTCCCAACGATCTGCAAACCGAATCCATGCCCCTCGGTTTGGTCATTGGCGATGGAATCGAAGGTCGCGGTGAGTCCGCTACTCATTTGATAGCGGGCGTGAAGTTCATTCGCCGCCAGGGGGCCGAGCCCCTCGGCACCGGGCCGAAGGTGATCCCGTGTGACGGGTTGTCCGTCGCGAAGCATGGTTGCCGAACATGAGAGAGGCCTGCCCCCGAAGTAGCAGATGAGATTGAACACGTGGCAGCCGAGGACCCATAGATCTTCATCGCCGCCGCGTCGATCTCCTTTTCCTCGACCCCGAATCTCCAGGATCTTGCCCAGACGGCCTTCCTGGATCATCTGGTCGATCACCTGGAGGGCAGGGTGGTAGCGGTTGCGATGGGCGAGGGCGAGTTTGGTGCCGTGACGCCTGCAGGCGGCGACGAGGCTGTCGGCTTCCTCGGGAGTGCGGCAGAAGGGTTTTTCCAGGTAGATGCCCTTCACCCCCGCTTCGATCGCCGCCAGGGCCATGTCGTGATGTTGGTCGGCGTGGCGGGGGCATACCGAAACCAAATCGGGACGGGCCTCGCGAAGCATCCTTCGGTAGTCCCGGAATCCCCGATCAATCCCTAACTTGGCCAACTCGTTCCTGAGTCCCCCCTTGTCAGCGTCGGCCACGGCGACGATTTCGACAGCCGGGAGGTGCTTCCAGACCGTATCGAGGCCGTGTCCGTAGTTGCCTCGTCCCGTATGCCCGATGACGGCCACCCGGTGTTTTGGGGAGGCTGCGGACAGGAGGGAGGGGAGGGCCAGCGCGACGGCCGGGAGTTGGGAAAGAAAGGCACGACGGTCCATGACTCGGGAGTATCGGCCCGTGATTGGGTCCGGTCAAGATGTGCCGGGGTGCCCCTCAAGGGTCGAGGCCACTTAGCGGCTTCAAACCCATGACGGCGTTCCGATGACACTGATTCAAGCGGAAAAAATGAGGGAGATTTGCCTTGTCAGTGAGACTCATTCTCATTCTTATAATTGGTCGCGAGACTGTTGAGACTGAGTCTCACTTGCATATTATCACGGAAGGATGAGTCAAAGATCAGGAATTCAGAACGCTGTTGGGTTGAAGCCCATTTTGGAGTTCTGTCCGGTGGGGTGCTTTTTCTGGCTTCAGGCATGAATAGGTGGACGGCCATGTTACGCCGTTGTGGGTGGGGATTCGCGGTTGCTCTGTGGTTGACCGGAGGTGGTCCGGTCTGTCGGTCCGCAGAGGTTGCGGACGCGCGTCGCGCGGTTGACCGATGGGTTGATGTGGAGCTGACGATTTCCAAGGAGGCCTTGGCCTGGGAGGAAAAAAAACGACTTCTCCGCGATTTAACCGGAGTGGCGGAAGCCGAGATCCAATGGCTCAAGGACGAGCTCGCCAGCACGTCGACGGCGGTCAGCACCGCCGAAAAACGTCGAAAGGAGTTGTTGGCGCAAAAGGACCAAGACGCGGTGCTGGCCTCGAACGTGGGGACGTTTTTGGGGCCCTTTGAAGATCGCCTCCGGAGTTTGGCAGAACGAATGCCTCAGCCGCTGAGGAAGAAGTTGGATCCCCTCTTGGCTCGATTGCCCATGGCCCCTGAACGCAAGACGCGGGGCCTTG
>DEAY01000027.1 GCA_002348345.1 Verrucomicrobia bacterium UBA2970 | reverse complement strand
CTCTACCGTTGAGCTACCGAGGCGCCCGAGCCCGGGACTATCCATCTGAGACCCCAATCTGTCAACCACCTGTTTGTCAACCGTCTTGACCTCGCCTCTCTCCCGACAAGACAGCGGCCAACTTGATCGACGCCATCCATTCCTCAACCCGCCCTAGGGAACAGCGTCCCCGATGGTCACACGAAACAGTCGGTGGGAAACCGAATCACCAAGCGGATCGGTGATCAGAACCGGCTCATTGCCAAACTCAATCTCCGAAAACAGCGTCCACGTTCGGCCATCCGACGATGACTCGACCCGGCCCGAGTAGCCGGTCGCGCCCTTCACCCAGAACTCGAATCGGTCGCCCCTCCACTGAGGATCCGAAAGCAGCGGTGCTGCTGGCGGAGGGAGATCAACCGGAGCACCGGCTTCGATGGAATCGATGGCGTTCCGCAACTCGCTCACCGAGGGCCTGAACGACTTGGTGTAGACGATCTCCCACCGTTCGTGGGATGGTGATTTCGCCACCCCATTCAAAACCACAAAGTCCGAGTTGCTCGCTCCCTCACCGCGCTGTGGCGAGAAGAACTGATGGAGCACCTCATGGTCCGAGTCATCCACCACCAATTCAAGACCGGTTCGTTCAGCAAAGGTCAGGGTCCCCCCTGAAGGCTCTCCAAAACCATCTTTCTCCAACCCGACCAGGACCACCGGGATTCCATTCGCATTACCACCCCGGTCCCGGTAATACTGGTTCACATCTCTCTCAACGACCGCTGAGTTATGTCGGCAGGTCCCTCACCAATAGAAAAAGAAATCGAGGACGACGACCGAACCCTCAAAATCGGTCAATCTTACGGGCTCTCCCGTCCTCACATTGAAGAGTTCAAATTCATCAGCGATTTCACCCACTTGCTTTTCCTGGGCTGGCAAACTGATTGCCACGGTCACAGCAAAAATGAATAGAAGTATTATTTTTATCCTTAGGTCCTGGCTCGGTCTCATTCCATTCATATCGACATTCATAAACAAGTAGTGCCCGTCCTCAAAAACTCATGGAATAGGCAATCTGAACATTCAACCAATTTCGACTCCGATAAAGATCTTCAAAAAAGGGCGCTTCAATCTCCGTTTCCTCGTATCGAGTGAAATATGGCCCCGCCGTCAGCTTGACATTCGATCGTTCGCCCATCCAGCGAACCCCCAGTCCAATCTGGTAGCTGTCCAAACCCGGAGGCCCATTGGAAGAGGGTAGAGAATTCTGAATTTCGCCTGTATCATGATAAAACCGCGCAAACAGACTAACCAACCAAGCATCACCGAGCTCATGCTCTGCCGTCCCTCCGACTGAATAAGCTTCAAACCCAGGATCCTCCCGAACCCATGCCCCCTGGAACCGAAGCACCCAGGATTCGCCGAGAGCCACATTGACCGATTGTTGGATTCCGTACCGCTTTTCTCTTCCGGCCGTATCGGTCATCAGAAACTCAGTCAATGAACGTATTCGAGGGTTCAGCACGTTTTCACTGGCCAATCGATAAGTCAACGAATCAATCACGCGGAGACCGAGCAGGGTGACCCGCTCAAACTCGGCACTGGGCGCGATCCAATCCTTGTAGTATCCGAAGGTCGCTTCCAGGAAGCCGCTGGCGGGAAGATACTCCCAGCGGAGCTGAGTCCCTAGTTGATACCCTCTGGGCGCGATTTCCGGATAGCCGTCGAAAAAAGGAAGACTCCCTATTTGCTGATAATAGTCATGAATCCATAAACTGCGAAAATTTTGAAAGCCGTCGTAGTAGCCGGCAATGCCCTGCCACGACAGACGTTCCTGAATCTGCTGCGTCACGTTCCCCTGGACCAGGATGCGATCCGCATGGGAAGATTGGGGTTCGAAAAACGGGTCGGGTGATCTCAGATCGATCTCGTAGGTGTCATAGGTCAGTCCCACGTCCCATCGAAACCGATCATAACGGTGCCCGTATTGGAAGCCCCACTGAGAGATCTGAAAGTCATCCGTAAAAAGTCCTTCCACGCGGGTCTGAACGAGGGACTCGAAGTTCCGGGACCGCGACTCCTCCGGGTCACTCCCTTCAACGCCCTGAGGGTCAACCGTCGATTCGGTCATCTCCGCGCTGAAGCCCAACGAGGTCACGAGCGGAACCACCACCCCAATCAATCCCAGGCGAAAAAACATGGCGGCTGAAACGCTTACTGACAGGCCGTACAACCGGCGGCCTGGGCCCCACCCGACATCGCGGATCCGGGCTCAATTTGGGGCAGCACTTGAGACTGATACGAGAACACGGGGGAATCGGAGAACACCATGTTGGGCTTCGACACCAGTCGCTGCTGCATCACCGGCACGGCCTGACACCCGGCACCAAGCAGCGCCATCAGCCCCACGAAGCCCACTCCCCGCATTTGTCGGAGTCGAAACACCCCCGCAGCCCACGGGAACCATGATCCTCTGTCAACCCATTTCACGACCGTATGACGCAAAAAGCCAACCCTTATTCCCGACAATTCTTGATGGCCTCCCCATCGCTTTGATCCTCGCTCCCCAGCGAGGAAATCGAGTCGAACACCCCTCGTTCAAGGCCGGCCGAAACCGACACGAACCCATCCTCGCAAGGGGCGAGTCCGGGAGTCAGCCGCCCCACGCGAGAAGGCCTCCCGATCGTTCGTGAGGCCAAGCCGCCGGTTCAGCGAATGGCCTCCTTCACCGCTTCCCAGGTCTCCGGATGCGGTAGGTTGTCATTGTTCCACCGTCGACGGGCCTGTGCCGTCCGGGCACCCAGGTCGCGTTGTCGGCTCGACTCAACATGCCCATCGACGAAAACAGCGTTCAAACCGACCCGATGTCGCTCGGACTCGTCTCGAACGGTGTCAGCAGTCGTCAAAAGAAAACTGGTGATCCCAAACCCGTTCATGACGGAGTCCCCGATGGCCAGCATATCATTGGGTATCCGAATCCGGCTCACCGGAACCGGAGTCGGTGCCTGCTTCGCTTGAAATGGCCGGTCCCCTCCTAAACCCAGGACCCCGTTATGAGAAAAATAACCCGAGGGACGGGAGCCCGTCCCCAGTCCGTTGTATCCATAGCTTCCCCCCGTGTAGTGAATCATATTCTCACTCCAAGAGTAGGAGGAGGGGCCTCGATAAGATGGACAATGGAAGAGGCCGTCGGCATCCAAATAGCGGCCGATTTGACTGAACCAGGTCCTCCCGACCGAGAAATCCACCGTAAACGGAAATTGTTTGTAGTCGTCTCCGTAGAGCGTCAAGGCGATCCCCATCTGGTGGAGATTACTCTTGCATCGCGCCGAGCGTCCCATTTCCTTGGCATGGGAGAGCGCGGGAAGCAACATCGCCACCAGAATGGCGATCATCGCGATTACCACCAGCAATTCGATGAGGGTAAAGCCTCGCCGAACCGAGGAGGGCATCGTCTTCCTGTTTGTCGGGCGCACCATACAACGCTTTGAATCATGGGCCATCGGCGACAATTGCACAAGCCACACCTGGCGTGACTGGCGTGGGAGCAGCAGATTTGATGCCGGGCTCAAGTGAGTAGCTGCCAATGATGCGCTTCAACGTTGTCAGATGGCCACCGTCAGGCATCATGGACTCCTTGCGATGAAAAACCCCTTTCGACTCTTTGTCGTCCTCATTCTTCTCTCCGGCTTGCCCTCTGCCAGGTCCGCCCCAAACGTCGTGTTGTTCGTCGTCGACGACCAAGGCTTGGATGCCGGATGTTATGGAAACCAGGTCATTCAAACACCCCACCTCGACCAACTTGCCCGCGAGGGAACAAGATTCCTGAATGCCTTCTGCACCACCGCCAGTTGCTCCGCAAGCCGGTCCGTCATCCTCAGTGGCCGGCACAACCATGCCACCGGTCAATACGGGCATATGCACGGCTACAACAACTTCCATACGAGACCCGATGTCCTGAGTCTTCCGGTGTTGCTCTCGAGCGCGGGCTACCGTACTGCTTCGGTGGGCAAGTATCATGTCCAACCCGAGGCAATCTACCGATTCGACCACTACCTCAAGGGAAATCAGGGTGGGTCGCGGAATCCGGTGACCATGGCCAACCTTTGCGAGGCATTCATCCGAAGCGATCCCGAGCAGGCGTTCTTCCTCTACTTTTGCACTTCCGATCCCCATCGTGGTGGCGGGTTTGCCACGGATCAGCCCCATGCCCCCAACTATTTCGGAAACCATCAGCCCTATCAGGGGGTGAAGGAAGTCCCCTATCGTCCGGAGGAAGTCATCGTTCCCTCCTACCTTCCCGACACGCCCGAATGCCGGGCGGAACTCGCCCAATACTATCAATCCGTGTCTCGAATCGACCAGGGCCTGGGTCGACTTGTCGATATCCTCAAGGCCGCCGGCCAATACGAGGACACCCTCATTCTCTATCTATCCGATAACGGAATCGCATTCCCTGGCGCCAAGACCACCCTCTACGAACCAGGCATGCGCCTCCCCCTGATTGTTCGCTCCCCCCATCAGGCCCATCGCAATATCGTCACCTCGGGACTGGTATCGTGGGTCGATCTCACCCCAACGATTCTCGACTTCGCCGGCATCGCCATCGACGAGGTCGCCCACAAAGGAAAGCCTTATCGATTTCACGGACGTTCGTTTCTGTCAATTCTCTCCCAACCCCAGCCCGAAGGATGGGCCACGGTTTTCGCATCCCACACGTTTCATGAAATCACCATGTACTATCCGATGCGCGTGATCCGGACGGAACGATTCAAATATCTGCTTAACCTCGCCCACCAACTTCCCTATCCCTTCGCTTCCGACCTCTTTGCGTCCCCCACCTGGCAGGCCACCCTCAGGACGGACGCGGCCCACTATGGCAGGCGGCGTGTGAGCGCCTACCTTCACCGACCAAGGCATGAACTCTATCATCTCGAAGCGGACCCGGATGAGGTCGTCAATCTTGCTGAGAATCCGGAATACGAAAAAACTCTCCACTCTCTCCAACGGCGTCTCCGGGCGTTTCAAGAGCAGACTGGTGATCCATGGATCGTCAAGTACCGCTACGAGTAGCCCTCGCCTCGTTTTCGGGGACCATGATTGAGAGACGATTCGGCAGCAACTTGAATTCGCAGGGAAGGTGTCCCACAAGGTCCCCCTCCAACTGGAAGGGGGCGGGGCGGTCGCTCGAGAGTCTCAGATTCGTCCCACGGAGCACCTTGATTCCTTTTTGCTGGGCGATGGTTTGAGTGAAGAGTCCCCACCCTCTCCGAGCCAAGTCCACCCAGTGCACACGCTCGAACACGACGGCGTGTAACATTCCGTCGGCCAAATCGGCCGACGGAAACAATTGAAACTTCCCACCATAGTAGCGGCCGTTTCCTATCAACACCATCTCCCCCTCCAGCGATTCCGTTCCGTTGGTGACCGTCAACCTGACTTGGGCTTCGAGAATCGCCTTCAAGCCGGCCTCAACATAGGCCAACACGCCAAATCGCTTCTTTGATTCCCAATTCACCAACTCGATCGAGCGGGCATCCAATCCCGCCCCCGCAAGCTGAGCAAAATATCGACTAACGGGATGACCATCCTGCTGGTAAGTCGCCACGGCCAGATCCACGAGACGGGGTTTCCCTTTGCGGATCACATCCAAGGCCGCATCCAGGTCCAACGGGAGGCCGATTTCTTTGGCAAAGACATTGGCTGTCCCCAGGGGCAGCACTCCCAACTTGACCGAATCGAACGCATCCTCCACCTCCCCCACCCCGTTGAGCACCTCATTGAAAGTGCCGTCTCCCCCCACCGCAACGATGAGTTCAAAGCCCTCCAGGACGGCCGTCCGACCCAGGGCTCGAGCCGATTCAGGGGAGCTTGTCGGCCAAAACGTAAACTCACTCTGCAATTGCTCCAACCGACGCTGAAACTCGGCCGCTCTCTCCCCACCGGCAACGGGGTTGAATAAGACACAGGTTTTCATTCCCTACACTCCAGGATGACCCCCTGGCTGGATCCCGATTCCTCCGACGCTTTCTAACGAGTCCAGCCTTGGTCTTGGAGCCAGGCAACAAAACTCACTTTCCAGAGGGCGGCGGACTCGCCACGTCCATCCCCTAAATCAAACCCGTGTGCCCCCCTGGCAAAGACATGGAGCTCCGATGACACCTCTCGCTCCAAAAGGATCTGGTAGAGCTCGACGGCCAGACTTGCCGGCGTCACCGGATCGGGAGCACCGTTCATGATAAACGTGGGCGGAATCGATTCGGCAGCCCGCGCGATGTCCTGGAACCCATCCCAAAGCCAAGGATAAAACAATCCGACGAAATTGGGTTGCCCACTGATGGGCTGCCGTTTGCCCTGGAACCGTGAATCAAATCCGACTGTGAAGGCCAGATGGCCACCGGCCGAAAACCCGGCAATACCGATTCGTTGGGGATGAATCCCGAGATCATCAGCTTGACTTCTCATGATTCGGATCGCTTCTCTTCCATCGGCCGCCACCGCCGGAAGATAGGTCTCCCAGTCATATCGGCCAGGAGCGCTCTCACCTTCTCCACGAGCGTTCGTCCGGTACTTGAGGACCAGCGAGGTGACTCCCCTCCGGGCGAGCCAGATGCCAAGATCATGCCCTTCCCGGTCTAACCAAACGTCCACGTATCCCCCTCCCGGACAAATCACGAGTCCGACTCCGTTTGCGAGTTCGGAAGGAGGACGGTGAATCGAATAGGTGGGGGTCTCGACCCTGGAAAAAACGCGGTTCCGGCCACTGGGAGATCCCTCGGGTGCCTTCGGTTCCCGCACCCGATCCGGATCTTCATAGCGAATCGGATTCTTCTCGAGGCGATCCCCCCACAGAGGGATGTCCTGGATGGGTTCTGCGAGAGTCGCCCCAACAAACAACAGGAGGACGGCACCAACGGCCGCACCCAGCGAAGATTTACCCGTTTCCAATCGCGCCATTCCGGCATTCTTCGCTCCGATCGCCTCAGGTCAAGCCAATCCCGGTTGAATCAAGCATGATTGAATCGCGCTGCTCGC
Source organism: Verrucomicrobia bacterium UBA2970 (assembly GCA_002348345.1). GTDB lineage: Bacteria > Verrucomicrobiota > Verrucomicrobiia > Limisphaerales > AAA164-E04 > UBA2970. The sequence continues at coordinate 15,104 of DEAY01000027.1, read as the reverse complement.
AGACTATGACCTTGGGAAGCGACCCCACTCCGTCGAGCGATAGCCCTTGCGCTCACCTTGCAGCATCACCAAAACATCACTCAACATTCCTGTTCATCGATCCCATGCGTTTCAATGCCGTCTTAAACTCGTGGCTTGAAGACCAACGTCAACTCCCTTAAATCACTCACGGATTGTGGTCCCCGAACTCAAGAACATTAAAGCCGCCCTCGCCAACTCGGACTCCAGCCCCCGTCCTGAGCAAGACCGGCCAGAGGCATCCGTGGCAGCAATCCTTCATCAAAGCGGAAGCGGCCTTCAACTTCTCTTCATTCGTCGCAGTCAAAGGGAAGGGGATCCCTGGTCAGGGCACCTGGCCTTCCCAGGAGGGCGCCTGGAACGTCATGACGAGAATGCCCGCTCTGCCGCCGAGCGGGAAACGCTGGAGGAGATCGGACTCCGCCTCGACCCCGATCTCTGCCTCGGCTCACTCCTACCTCTCACGGGCCTGAGACTTCCCATTTCAGTATCGGCCCATGTCTACTGGATCGAGGTCGCACCATCATTCCACTACAGCAGTGAAGTCGAAACGGCATTCTGGATCCCCTTGAACCAACTCAAGAACCCGCGCCACCAAACCGAGTTTATTCATACCGAAGGCTCCCGTATCAGCCGGTTTCCCGCAATCAAGATCCTTTCGTCACAGAATCCCGTGCTTTGGGGGATCACTTACCGATTCACCATCCAACTCCTGGATATGAGCCAAGACAACCCCTCGCCGGAGGGCCTCGCTTGAGGGTCACCCCCCCAGGATTCTCACTGGGCCTTGCCCATCAGCAACCATCCGATTAGGGCAATCCCATCGGCCGTTGCCTCGAATTCATTCCGGCGTTTTAGTCTCGATTGATCACACTGAGATCGACCGCCCGCCGGCAATGGGTCGGGACTCCCCGGTGGCTCAATCACCGCCCCCAGTTTCGAATCCGACACCTCTTTGATGAGCGGGAGTAAGGCAACCACGATGCCCTATTCAGTCAAGCCCACTTGGCGGATCCTCGGAACACCTCCCCTTCGATTGCCCGGACAACCCCAGCCTTGCCGTATGGCCCCCGCTCGCTCACAATCTTGATCCCATGAAATCAAGCATGCGCTCCCGAGTTTCCTTACTCTTCTGCTGGCTGCTCGTCAGCCAATTGACGGCCCTGGGTCAGGACGGATTCGCACCCCTCTTTGATGGAAAAACGCTCAAGGGTTGGGTCAATGTCAACTGTGATTCGACGACATGGACCGTCAAGGAGGGAATGATTCATTGCAGCGGGATCCCAACGGGTGCCTTGAGAACGGATCGTCAGTACGAGAACTTCATTCTCGAGTTCGAATGGCGCCATCTCAAGGCCGGCGGCAATGCGGGCCTCTTTGTCTGGGCCGAACCCATCTCCGCGCCAGGGGTCCCGTTTCTCCGTGCCATCGAAGTGCAGATTCTCGATCATGGCTACGGGAAATCGGATTGGTTCACCACCCATGGGGATATTTTTCCCATTCATGGGTCCACGATGGTCCCGGATCCACCCAGTCGGGGCTCTCGAAGTTTTCCTTCAGAAATGCGTTCGAATGGCGCCCCGGAGTGGAATCATTATCGTGTGATCTGCAACGATGGAACCATCAAGTTGGCGGTCAATGGCAAGGAGGTTTCGGGAGGAACGGAGTGCCGTTACCGGAAAGGTTATATCGCCCTCGAATCCGAAGGGGGCCTCGTGGACTACCGAAACATCCGCCTCAAGGAACTCCCCTCCACCCAACCCGCTCCTGAAGACTCAGCCCCCGTCGAACAAGGGTTCCGCAGCCTTTACAACGGGGTCAACCTGAAGGGGTGGCGGTTGCCAAGAGGGAGTGAGGGACACTGGAAAGCAAACGATTGGAGACTCACCTATGATGGGAAGAGCGAGGCGGAGGACAAACATCTTTGGACCGAGAAAAGCTATCGAGATTTTGTCCTGATTTGCGATTGGCGCTGGCCGCAGAAAGGAGGGGCTCGATCCGTCCCTGTCATTCTTCCCAACGGTGACTACAAGACCGGGCCCGATGGCGAACGAGAAACGGTCGAGGTAACCTACCCGGGAGATAGTGGCATCTATCTTCGGGGCAGCAGCAAGAGCCAGGTCAATATCTGGACTTGGCCGATCGGGTCGGGCGAAGTTTACGGGTATCGAAACGACCCCGACCAGACGCCCGAAACGCGGGCAGGGGTCACGCCCAGCGCGGCGGCCGACAAACCAATCGGCGAATGGAATCGATTCGTCATCACCATGAAGGGAGACCGTCTATCGGTCACCCTCAACGGCCAGCAGGTCATCCAACAAGCCCGACTCCCCGGGATCCCCGAATCGGGCCCCATCGCCCTTCAGCACCATGGCGACCCGATCGAATTTGCCAGCATTTACATCAAGGAACTCTGAACTCCGGCGGTCACGGAGTCGGCAATCCCATCTCGAATAGGAGCTGCTCCTCCAATCGATCGGTGATCGCCTGAAACGCCTTCCGAGGCGTCAGATTGGTATTCTCACCGGGATCAAGGGCGTGATCATAGAGCATCTGTTCCTGAGGCTTATGATCGCGAGTCCAATACTGAGTGAACCGATAGCGATCCGTGCGGATCGAATCTCCATTCCGGTATCGACTGACGGCAAACGGTTTCCAAGCCAGATTCGGTTCACGAAGTAAAGGCACAAACGATCGTCCTTCCAGATGGTCGGGTTGGGGAAGCCCAGCCAAATCGCAAAGGGTTGGATAAATATCGATAAACTCAATCAATGCTCCCGACCGCTGGGCCCGGGGCAATCCTGGGGCCCGGAGAATCAGCGGCGAATGGAGGGAGGTTTCAAAGGTGGAGTGTTTGCACCACATTGTATGCTCGCCCAAATTCCAACCATGATCTCCCCACAACACCACAATCGTGTTCTCGCTCAGGCCAAGGGCAGCTAACGCCTCCAAGACCCGCCCAATCTGGGCGTCGGTATAACTGACACAGGCGTAGTAGCCTCGGATCAGCTCCCGCGCTTGATCTTCGGAAAGAATGCCAGTGGGAGGAATGCCCTGATAGGCCCTCAGTTCGCCAAAGGCATGAACGGCTCCCTCCGGCGCCTCTTGAGGCGGATGGTAGTTTGGAGGAAGCGTGACCTCGGTGGCTGGATAGAGATCCCAGTATCGTTTCGGAGCAACAAAAGGAAGATGGGGCTTCATGAAGCCGACAGCCAAAAAAAACGGTGTTTCTTCCTCGGCGAATTCTTCCAATCGCCGGACGGCCTCGTTGGCAATCTGACCGTCTCGATAGAAGTCATCCGAAACATCAGCCGATTCGACCGCAGGTCCCCGGGTCGGCTTTTGCTCCTTCCTTGAATTCTGTCGGTGCATTCGCTGATTCTCAGGGAGAGCGTAATGCCCCCGCCCGCTCGGACGCCATGGCACTTCGCTCCACCCATCTCGGGAATCCATTCGGTGGTGAAAGACTTTACCCAAGGAGATCGTACGGTAGCCATGGTGCCGAAAGTGGGCATTGAGAGTCAGGGCTCCCGGCGCATCCCGCTCCGCCCAAGTCAGGTAATTAACAAACCGATTATGGGCCGGTCGAATGCCCGTCATCAAGGCGGCCCGCGATGCCCCGCAGGTCGGCACCATGCAATAGGCCCGTTCGAAGAGCGCCCCCGTCAATGCGAGTTGATCGATGTGAGGGGAATGGATATGGGCCTTCCCATAACAGCCCAACTCGGGACGAAGATCGTCGACCGCGATGAACAGCACGTTCGGGCGGGCACTGGCACCAAGCAGGGAAGGGATCAACAAGAGGTAAGCCATCAAGGCCAGCCCCGCTGACCCCCTCAGCACTTTCATTTCCATCTGGTTTCAGGGTTTCATCAATGCCCTCAGCTAACGCTTCCGAGCCACCAGCACTACGTTGTCGCCCAAGCCCAGTGCGTTCAGCCCGTACTCCATCACACGGTAACCCCATTGAAGCGGCAAGGCCCAAGGCGATTCCTTCCAAGCCGTCGTCTTCTTCAGCAGCGCCGCCCGCTCGGCATCCGGCACCCGATCGTCGGTTCGGCGAAGATCCTGGAGAATCACAATCGGATTGAAGTGCATCGTGGTTCCCCCCACCACTTGCAACTCAGGCACTCGCTCGATGAAGGCCCGGAGGGTCCGGCGCGAAAAGTAATTGACGTGGTCGGGCATCACGTATCGATACTTCGCCCCCAGAATCCGGGTGGCCAGGCTCCCCCGATTCGGAACGAGGACAAAACACAACCCTTGGGGCGTTAGCAAGGACGCCGCTTTCCTCAAGAATGGGAGTGGATCGGTGAGGTGCTCGACGACCGCCCAAAACGTCACGGCATCAAATCGTTGATTTCCGAAATCATGTTCCAAGAACGGCTCCCGAATGATCGAAACCCCCTTCGACGCCGCATACTCCAAGGCAGGTCCCGCCACATCCATCCCCACCCCTTCATAACCATCCCATTGCCCCAGCTGATACAAGAATCCCCCCGTCGAACACCCCACGTCGAGAACGTGCCCACCGGAACACCAGCGACGAAAAAAACTCAGTTCACGGCGAAACCGCACCGGTGAATAGTCACTTTCCAACTTCGCCGGAGAGAGATAAAACGGCACCCCAAGGCGGTCATAGAAAGCACCAGAGGCCAGTTCCAACTCGACCGGATTGGCATAGAAGATTTGGCAGCGGTCACAACAGACCACCCGAAGCGTCCCCTTCTCCCACCGCACCCGTCCCGAGGTCGTCGCGCACCCCGGGCAGGATCGCGTTACCAATCCCCCACTCGTTTTCCCTGAACCAATTGCCATCTCGCTACCAGTTAACCTGTCCAGACCTCAAGGGGTTTCACCGTCTCGGTCCGGATCCCCGCCCTCAACCGTTCCTGTGGATAACCCAGACAATATGACAAATAATGAACCCCTTCAATCCATCGGTCTCGATTTCGATGTTGGTGGCCGTGAATGTGAACGGTCGAGCCGAAACGTCGAATCAAGCTATCAATCCCCTTCGACCCAGCGACCCGGCTAAAATTGAAACGGGGCGCTCGATCCCCCGCTGATGAGCAATGGGCACCCTTCCTCTGAATCTCAGCAAACATGAGCTCCCGACGAGGCAAAAAGTGGCTGAATGAAATCACGACCGGACTCGTGTTCCCAAGATCCATCGTCTCATTCAAAGCGAGAAAATACTCGGCGGGGTTTGCGATCTCAACGGGCCAACGAATCCGGATTCGATCCGCCCACATCGACAGTGACGGGTCCTCGCCGGGCTTTGGGAGGAAGAGACTTTCGGCTTCCCCCGGCAGCGCATACCACGAATGGATCGGGAGGATCACGAGCCGAGGATTCCCGCTCGGTTCGTACAGCTCACTTGGACAATCGGAGATCGAGAGGGACTGGCAAAGGGCCCGAAGCTCATGGAATCGAACCAGCGAATCGGTGATCTCGCCCGGTTTGACCCATAGATCATGGTTTCCGGGCACAAAGAAGACCTGGCCATAGCTCGAGACCAGACGAGAGAGCCCCGCCTCGACCTGCTTGATCCCCGAGGCGAGATCCCCGGCCAGAAGCAAACATTCATCCCGGTGGTCCTCATCGCATAGCCTTTCCAACCACTCCCGATTCTCCTTGAGGTCAATGTGAAGATCCGAAATCGCGACCACCCGTCGGATTTGCTGTCCGCCATCCTTCATTCCCGAGCCTTCGAATCCATGATGATCGTCACCGGACCTGAATTACAGAGTTCGACATGCATCTCGGCACCGAACTGACCGGTTTCAATTGACGCCCCCAGCTGGGCCTGAAAGCACTCGATCATCGATTCATAAAGGGGCACGGCAACGGCCGGTGCCGCGGCCCTGGTAAAAGACGGGCGGTTTCCCTTCTTGCTACTGGCGTGAAGGGTGAATTGACTGATCAGGAGGATTTGGCCGCCGACATCGACCAGCGATCGGTTCATTCTCCCCGACTCGTCGGGAAAAAGCCGCATCGGCAGGATCTTTCGAACCAACCATTCGACGTCATCGTGGGTATCGGCTTCTTCGATGCCAACCAACACCAACAAGCCCTGGTCGATCGCACCACGGACCGCCCCATCAATCCGCACCGAGGCCCGGCTCACTCTTTGGATCACGACCCGCATTCCCTTCGACAATCAACGCTGAGGCAAGAGTCTGGCACCCAAGGACGAGCAATCAAGCCGAGTTTTTAATGGAATCCAAGCCTCACTCGGGCATCATCCCACCATGGCGAACATCATCAAGCGTCCGCCCTGGTCTCTCCCGGAGCGAATGGTGACCTCAGAATCGGCCTATCAGAACCGAAGGCAGTTTCTCCAAGCACTGGGGTTTTCCGGAGGAAGCCTTGCAATGGGGCTCGCCGGATGCTCCTCATCCGAAGATCCCAATCTCGCCTCCGGCGAAGAGCCTTCCGATTCGAACGCCCTGGAAGCACGCTACGCCAATGGCTATCCCCACGCTCGAAACCCGGAATTCGACAGGGGTTGGACGCTCACCAATCAACGGGCCGCGGCGACCTACAATAACTTCTTCGAGTTCACGACCGTCAAGAATCGGGTTTACAAAATGGCCAGCGCCCTCCAAACCGCACCCTGGGAAATCGGGATCAGCGGAAACCTGGAGACCCCCCGGAAGATCGACGCACGCGAACTCATCGAATCCATGCCATTGGAAGAACGAGTCTACCGCTTCCGTTGTGTTGAAGCGTGGGCGATGGTCGTGCCCTGGACGGGATTTCCACTGAGCAAATGGTTGTCCAAACTCAAGCTCTGGCCGGAAGCAAAGTTTGTCCGATTCGAAACCTTTGGCGCCCGTCCCGAAGCCATTGGGATGAGTGATCTCCGCTATCCATGGCCCTACTCCGAAGGTCTGACGCTGGCCGAAGCAATGAACCCCCTGACCTTTGTCGCCACCGGGATTTATGGAAAACCCCTTCCTAAGCAACATGGCGCACCGCTTCGGCTTGTGGTTCCCTGGAAATATGGCTACAAGAGTATCAAGTCGATTGCGCGAATCGAGTTCACCAAGAAACAACCCAAAACCTTTTGGGAAACCTTGTCCGCCGTCGAATACCCCTTTGAGTCGAACGTCAATCCACGCATTCCTCATCCCCGCTGGTCACAGGCCACCGAACGCATGATTGACACCGGAGCGAGGGTCAAGACCAAGCTCTACAACGGCTACCAAGACGACGTCAGCCACCTCTATCCCGCAGCCTAACCGAGGACTCGGCGCCATCAAACTCTCATGCCCGATCCCGTCATTAGCGTTGAAGCAATGCGCTCCTGGGAAACGGCATCCTGGGAGCAGGGTGTAGACAGGACCGGTGTGATCGATCAAGTGGGGTGCGCCATCGCCGATTGGCTCCGCCCCCAGCTAAAGGGAAAGCCACCCGCCCTCATTCTCGCCGGCAAGGGTCACAATGGAGATGACGGCCGGGCAGCGGCAACACACCTCGGCTCGGATCAAACGAGACTGCTGGAGGTCTGGGATCCTGAAGAATCAGTCGCCGAACTCGAGGCGCACCTCAGCGCCACACCCACTGCCATCGTTGATTGCCTCTTCGGAATCGGCCTCAACCGCCCCTTAAACCCATCCTGGTCTCGATTCATTCAAATCATCAATGAATCAGGCACCGGACCGGTGGTTAGCATCGATGTTCCTTCCGGGCTGGATGCCGAGACAGGCGAGACGATGGGTGCCGCCGTTGAAGCCGACTTTACCCTTACCATCGGCGCGCCCAAGCGGGGCTTACTGACTCACAACGCCCTCAAATACACCGGCTACCTGCGAGTCTTGTCGAACATCGGACTCATGCCGATGGTTCACAAGAGTGACCTTTATTTCAGCAGCGAGACCGACTTCCGTTCGCAAGCCTTTCGGAAACGCCCCTCCGACCACAAGCGAACCAATGGTCACCTTTGGCTCCTTGCGGGAAGCGCGGGATACCATGGCGCTGCGGTCCTAGCAACCCGATCGGCGCTGCGGGCTCAAACTGGCCTGGTCACCCTGGTCACGATGCCGGAGACTTACTCACCCGTGGCCGCTCAACTGCAACAGGCAATGGTTCGGCCGTGGCCACCCTCGCCGCCCGCCCTGGCCTCGGCAACGGCCATTCTGATTGGCCCCGGATTGGCCGACCCTGAGTTGCCCGACCCGGTCGTCACCCAAACGATTAACGTCTGGAAGCGGTCGCCACTACCTGTCATCGTCGACGCCTCTGCCCTGGCCTGGATCCCTCCGTCCCGGACTCCGTTTTCCTCCATCAGGATCATCACCCCTCATCCGGGCGAGGCGGCCCGCCTTTTGGGATGTCAGGCCCGCGATATCGAACACGATCGAATCGCAGCGCTTCGAAAGCTCTCCCGAACCTTCGGCCAGTGCTGGGTGGTCCTGAAGGGCACCCACACGCTCGTGGGAAGAAGTCAGGGACCCGTGTATGTGAATGCGACGGGAAACCCCGGTTTGGCCCAAGGCGGCAGTGGCGATGTCCTGGCCGGCTTCGCAGCCGGTCTCATCGCACAACCCCGCCTTCAACCCGACGTGCTTCTGACCCTGCGCCGGGCTGTCTGGCAGCACGGTGCAGCGGCAGATCAACTCGCTGACCAACGGTCCAATTGGATCATCGAAGACCTGCCAGAGGCACTGTTCGTCTAGTCATTCTCCCCGAATTCCAACGCCATGTTTTTTTACTTTACGGAATGTTTTTTGCTATCAAACTCACGACATGCGTAGGCTTAAGGCATCCATTACTGCAATCGCTTTGATGATATTCGGGCTCTCAACCCCGATTGGAATCCCAGTTGCAATGGCGGAGGTCTACACCCTCGAAAACGGCAATTCCTTCACCGGGGAGATGGCAACCCTGGATGAGGATGGGTTCATCATCAACCTGGATTCAGGGGGGTTCTCAAAACGCACTGAACTGGTCTACCTCTCTCAAGAAACGCTGAAGAAGCTGGCCAACAATCCCAAGTATCGAGGATTGGTGACGCCATTCATCGATTTTCCCGAGGAGGACATGAAACCGCCGGAGATCAATGTCCGCCAGCCTGAACGGATCGAGGTTGTCGAGGAGGCGGGTTCTTTCTTCTCGAGCTTCTCCACGCCCATTGGAATCCTTTTCATCGTCGCGCTCTACCTTGGTAATCTCCTGGCTGCCTTCGAGGTCGCGGCCTATCGAGGGCGCCCAGCGGCCTTGGTTTGCGGGCTATCGATCATTTTGCCCTTGGTGACGCCCGTCATTTTCCTCTCCCTTCCCGCGGCGGAAGGCTCCTATGCCGACCAGGGAGAGGAGGAAGAAGAGATTGAACACGCCGGCGTCGATGCCGGCGCTCCCGCCCCCCCCTCTCCTCCCCCAACGGCGGGAGCCCCTGGAGTCCCTGCAATGGGGCAAGGCAAACTGGGCCTGAAGAAATCGGGCGGTGCTGGAGCAGGCGCGGGGAAAGAGGCCCAGGTCTTTACTCGCAACGACACCGAGTTCAATCGACACTTCTTCGAGACCAAATTCTCCGAATTCTTCCGGGTCGTCCCGTCTCCGGCGATCAAAGACATGGTGTTGGACTTCAAAGGGCCCAAGAAGGACTTTGTCGCCCGCCGCGTGACTCGGATTTCCGCCAACGAAATCCATCTTCAGTTGATTGACGGGAAAAAAGAGGTTTCACTTGGTTTCGGTGAAATCGTTCAGGTCCGGCTTCGGCACAAAAACGACAAATAAGGTCCCCCTCGCCGGCAGGCAAAAGGGCCATCCTCATCCAGGCAAAGCAAAGGCCTCGAACGATCGATGGACCCCATCCGCACGGTTTTCTTGGGCACGGCAGAGCTCGCCCGCCGCTCACTGGAAGGGCTTGCCCAATGCCCTCGCGTTGACGTGCTGGGCGTCATCAGCCAGCCTGACAAGGCTCAGGGCCGAAAGCTCAAGATGACGCCGACGCCAGTCAAGGCCGCCGGCCTCGACTTCGGCTTCCCGATCTGGCAACCCGTTCGGCTCCGCAACGATCTCAAGCTCATGGATCGCCTCAAGGACCTAGACCTCGACGTCATCGTGGTTGCCGCCTACGGACAACTTCTTCCGGATTGGCTTCTTGAGATTCCGAAGCATGGATGTGTGAATGTCCACACGTCACTCCTTCCAAAGTACCGCGGAGCCGCTCCCATTCAATGGGCCATTCTCAATGGAGATCGCGAGACCGGGATCACCCTCATGAAGATGGATGCCGGCCTCGATACCGGGCCGATGATCGCCCAGCGCAAGACCCCCATCCAACCCGACGAAACTGCCGGAGCCTTACACGATCGACTCGCTCAATTGGGGGCCTCATTCTTGGTCGAAACCCTGCCGTCCTATATCGGAGGCAGCCTTCCGCTCAAACCCCAGGACAACGCGGAATCCACCCATGCCCGGAAACTGTCAAAAGCCGACGCCTCCATTGATTGGGCCCAACCCGCAGCCACCCTTCACAATCAAGTTCGGGGACTCAACCCATGGCCCGGCACCTCCAGCCATCTGAAACGAGGGGACGATTCCGTTCTGATCAAGTTCTGGTCCTCTGAACTCGGCTCAAAGGAGCACGCCCACCCGCCGGGAACCGTCATGACGGCTTCCCAAAAAGGCATCGAAATCGCCTGTGGGACCGGATCGCTTCTCATGACCTGGTTGCAACGGGAGGGCGGCAAGCGCCTTGAGGCGGGTCCCTTCCTATCCGGTTTTCCTCTTGAGAAGGGAGACCATTTTGCACAGGCTCCTTGAGCCGCAGATCGAAGCCCCTCGAGAGAACCCGACACCATGGCAAAAAAATACTGGCTCGTGAAACAGGAACCCGAAGCTTATTCGTGGGACGATTTTGTCGGTGAAAACGGATGCGAGTGGGATGGCGTCCGCAATTACCAGGCGCGGAACAATCTCCGCGCCATGAGCCAAGACGATTTCGTCCTCTTCTACCATTCCGTCATCGGGAAGGAAGTCGTCGGGATCGCGACCGTGGAGCGGGAGGCCTACCCTGACCCCACCGCCACGAAAGGTGATTGGTCGGCAGTCGATTTAAGGCCCTTCAAGCCCATCAACCGTCCGGTTTCCCTGGAGACCATCAAGAACGATCCCCAGCTGAGTGAAATCCCTCTGGTCAGGAATTCACGACTTTCAGTCATGCCCCTTGAAGCCAAGCACTTCCGCCGCGTGCTGAAACTCGGAAACACCATTCTCTAACCCTCTCAGACCCATTCAAGGACATCCATGGCTCCGTCCCCATTCAAGGCCATCATTTTCGACATGGATGGCGTTCTCGTCGACAGCGAACCCCGTCACCAACAAGCCTTTCGAGAAGTATTTCAAGAGTTGGGCTACGGATCCACCCATGGGATGGTTTTCGACGACTATCTAGGTAAATCCGATCTGGTTCTCTGGAAGGACTTTATCGCCAAGCATCAGCCGAGCCAGTCACTCGAAGCGCTTCTTCAGTGGCGACAAGAAAGGCTGATTCAGATCGTCGAAACAGAGCAGCCCCTTTTTCCCGGAGTCCCCGAACTGCTGGAAGCCCTTCATGCCAAGCTTCCCCTAGCGCTGGCTTCCGGTTCACTTCATCCGGTCATCAACGCCGTGCTGGCGATTCAAGACATCCGCCGATTCTTCTCGTCGATTATCAGCAGTAGCGATGTCGAACGCGGAAAACCCGCCCCCGACATCTTTCTCCGGACCGCCCAGGCGCTGAAGATTGCTCCCGCTTCCATCTGTGTGATTGAGGATTCTGAGGCCGGCGTGGAGGCCGGCCTCGCCTCGGGAATGCACGTGGTCGCGATCACGAATTCCCTTCCCCGGGAGCGGCTCACCAAGGCTCATCATGTCGTCGACCGATACCAAGAGATTGCCGACTATCTTGGGGTGGCCTCGGGGGTGGTCCCAGGGTAGGAATGGTGGCTCAAGCGCTCAACTCCTTGAGATCGGAGACGAAGGCAGCCACATCCTCGGGCGTCGTGTCCCACGAGCACATCAAGCGACATCCCCCTTCACCGATAAACGTGTAGAAGTGCCATCCTCGTTCATGCATTCCCGCGATCAGCGACCGGGGCATCTCGACAAACACGGCATTTGCCTGGCAGGGAAACATGATACTGACCGTCGTGAGCTCACCCACGCCTTGGCATAGTTGTTGCGCCATGGCGTTGGCGGAAGCCGCATGTTTTAACCATGCGCCATCGGACAACATCCCCACCCAGGGCGCGGCCAGGTATCTCATTTTTGAAGCCAGTTGACCGGCCTGCTTGCATCGATAATCAAATTCTTCCGCCAGTTCGTGATTAAAGAAAACCACCGCATCTCCGACTGGCGTCCCGTTCTTCGTTCCCCCGAAGCAAAGAACATCAATTCCCGATTGCCAGGTGATTTCCTTCGGCGCGACATTCAAGGACGCCACGGCATTCGCCAATCGAGCCCCATCCATATGCAGTTTAAGGCCCAAATGCTTGGCCCGACATCCGATTGCCTGCAACTCATCAACCGTGTAGACCGTCCCCAGTTCCGTCGACTGAGTAAGGCTGACGGCCTTGGGCTTGGGATAATGGACATCGGTTCTCCGCTTGACGCACGCCTCGATCGCATCAGGATCCAGCTTGCCATCGGCACCGGGCACCAGGAGCACTTTGGTTCCGTTGGAGAAGAATTCGGGCGCCCCACATTCATCCCGTTCGACGTGGGCATACTCGTGACAAAGGATGCTGTGGTATGACTGGCAGAGGGACGCCAGCGACAACGAATTGGCGGCCGTCCCATTGAAGACGAAAAACACCTCACAGTCGGTCTCAAACACGTCCCGGATCAGATCTGCAGCTTGAGCCGTCCAAGGGTCATCGCCGTAACCCTCCGCATGGCCGTGGTTGGCCGCTTCGAGCGAAGCCCATGCCTCGGGGCAAACGCCTGCATAATTGTCACTGGCAAACTGTCGCTGTTGCTCACTCATGTTTCGAAAATGGAAACCCTCCTTGTCCGAGGTCAAGGGCATCTGCATCACTCATCCCCCGGTTCCTCCCTCGGCACCTGCCGAGCACGATGAGGAAGGGCCGAGCCTAAGGCGCGCAGTCTGAATTGTCGACCCGTTGGTAGCCGCACTCCATGGCGAGGAACTGCTGACGTTTTGACTCACACTGAGCCAGCTTCGCCGCCTGGACCGGGCCGAGAAAGGGGGTGATCACGGCATGGCATGCTTCAATCGCCGCCGAAGCGTTTCCCAAAGCTTGCCTGTGGATTGTTCCCAGATCATCACAGGTCCTCTGAATGTACGGGAGAATCTCTTTCTGTTGCTGATCCGAAAGATTGAGTTCGGCGGTGAGATGAGCCGTCATTCTCTCGGAGAGGCTTTTCGTGCACGGCGGTTGCCGTTGTTCCTCACGCATCGATTTGACAACGACTAGAGAACCCGAGAGCGCCCCGGAACCGAAAACGACGAGAAAAGCAAAGAATGCCTTGATGTATAACGAATGATTCACGGCAATAGAGACAGATGAATACTTGAGTTCACTAACGATAGGGCCTCAGAGTCCTGCTGCGGGTCGTGGGACCATACCAAGCAGGCGACCAAGACCGCAAACGAACCCCCCACCGTCCAACCGATCACCCGACGCAAGGCGGCATCACGCTGGACAATGGCTCGCTCAAGGTGCCAGGCTTCCAAGACCCGTCGTTCAAAGGAACACGGCAAAGCAGCCGGCTCCTCAGACACCTGCGAGGCGGCATTCAATAGACGCTGCAACTGATGATCGATAGAGTTCATATTGCTCATCCAATTCAACCGGTCACCAACGCTTTTTCGATCGCCGCCGCGCAAGACAACCCCGAACCTTAGTCAAGGCCCCGGACCCACCGCTCATTTCCCGGCAGCATCCGCACATTTCCTTTCGCCGCAACCCCCCGAAAGGGACGGACCTCAATTCGGGTTCGATGCCATGGAGCCATCACGGGGCGTTCTTGCTGACTCATGTCGAACCCAAGGACTTCAGGTCCCGGTTCCATTGCCTTTCATTGATTGAGACCCATCTCACCTGCTACGGGTGGGAGCTTATGCGCTACCGGCTCTTTGCCCGGGCCGGTCTCCCTTCGCGTCAAATCCTCTTCCCCACTAATCCGCTCGACCAGAACGAACCATCCAAGACCGACAGCAACCCTGGAGCCACAAGCGAGGCGGCAGCGACTTCGTCGTCCCTCCGCGCTTCTCCAATCCCTTGTTTCCGTCGGGTGCCCTCCCATTGATCCCAATCCCATCGATGCTATCGTTGACCAGTTTCTATTCTCTTGAGACTAGGCTGACGCGAAACCGGTTACGCTTCCGCCTCCCGCAAGGCATCTTGACCAACGGCAGAAATTGGGCCTCGCTCGTGGCATCTTGTTTGCCCTCGACACGATCCCGTTAGACGGAACGCCATCTTCCCTCCATTCTCACCGTGAGTCCCGTCCGCATTGACGCCGGGGTTCGATCTCCCGACAACGACTTGAAATCCAAGCCCAACATTCTCTATCATCCCCCAATGAACGCCCCCCTGGTTTGGTTCACCTCGCTTTCAATGACGGTATGGGTGTCAGCTACCCAGTCCCCCGGACTCCCCGAGGGCGTTCAAGATACGCAACCGGATGGTCAGCATCCTCTTTCACCGAACCAATCACTGGAGCGGATGAGGGTTCCCGAGGGGTTTCAGGTGTCTCTCTTTGCCGCAGAACCCGATATCCATCAACCGATCGCCTTTGATTTCGACGAGAGAGGTCGCCTATGGGCAATCGAGTGCTTCAGCTACCCAGAATTCGATTTCCGAAACTCAGATCGAGTGGTGATCTTCACTGACACCGACAACGACGGCCAACATGATGAACGCACCGTCTTTTGGGACGAAGGCGATCGGCTAACGGGAATTCAGGTTGGCTTTGGAGGCGTTTGGCTGACCGCTCCCCCGAATTTGTTGTTCATCCCCGATCGCGATCGGGACGATTCTCCAGACGGTCCCCCCGAAATCAAATTGGACGGCTTCACCCTCGAAGCCAATCACAACTTTGTCAATGGTCTCGTCTGGGCTCCCGAC
>DEAY01000236.1 GCA_002348345.1 Verrucomicrobia bacterium UBA2970 | reverse complement strand
TGGATCTTCTGACGACATCCGATTCAGGTGGGCATCGGGACTCCGTGATCGCCTTTTTGGCGGAACTCGATGGGTTCCAGAACCAAGGAACGCCTCCTGAATCATGGCCGCGATAAAGGCTTTTGTATTGAGCGTCGACGGCCCAGTATCCCTCAATGAGAGAGGAAGGAAGCGGGCAGTCCCTGTCAGCGCTTGAGGAGGAGATCTACAGTTGGCAGATCCCGGTCGCCGGCTTTGGGCCGGCGGGCCAGGCGCGTCTGAAGAATACCTCTGTCCTGATCTCCCGATGTGGAGGGCTCGGGGGAGTCGTGGCCTATGAATTGGCTGCGGCGGGAGTGGGTCGGCTGGTGATTGCTCACGGAGGTCGGATCAAGCCAAGCGACCTGAATCGTCAGCTTCTCATGACTCGGGCTGGGATCGGAACCCCTCGAATCCAGTCGATTGAACGGCGTTTGAAGGAACTGAATCCCGATCTTGAGGTGGTGCCGATCGAACAGAATGTGAGTGAACGAAACGCGCTCGCGTTGGTCGAGCAAGTGGACATCGTGGTCGACGCGGCACCGCTCTTCGAGGAACGATATGCCCTCAATGCGGCGGCCGTTGCCGCCGGCCGGCCGATGATTGAATGTGCCGTGTTTGAACTCGAAGCGCACTTAACCACCATTGTTCCGGGGGAAACGCCGTGCCTCCGGTGTCTCTACCCCGAGCAATCGACCACCTGGACCCGGCGGTTTCCGGTCTTTGGAGCGGTCTCGGGTTCGGTGGGTTCCATGGCCGCGATGGAGGTGATCAAACAAGTGGCCGGGTTTGGCAGCCCCCTCCATGGCCGGCTTTTGGCATACGATCTCCGGGACCTGAGCTTCCGGATGCTAAGGGTTCGCAGAAATGTTGATTGCAGCACCTGTGGGAAGCTCTAGAGTCTCACCATGAACAAATGCTCGGGGGCTTGGTGGCGATCGGCAATCGCCGGAATCGTAATCGGTTCGGGATTGCCGCTGTTGGCCTGCAAGTACTCCGTTCGAGATGTAGGGTTCGTGGCGTTGACCGATGAGGATTATCGGTTTCACCTGTTTTTTTCCAAAGGCACGAATCCCGTGCTGATTGGAGACTCCAAGACGATCGCAACGGCTACCTTCATCGAGGGAAATGTTCGCTACCAGGCGGTGCCATTCGAGTCTGCGGAGTTGCAGAACCCGGCACGGTTGATAGCCGAAGGGGGCATTGAAAGGCTTCCCGCAGCCCTCTTGGAATCGCCTGAAGGCGCGGGGCTCCGCATCCCGCTGTCCGAGGAGATTGCCGAGGAGGATCTTTGGGACTTGATGGAGGCGATGGTGAGTTCTCCCGCTCGGGAGAAACTCCTCACCTCTCTTTTGGATGCCTTTGCGGTAATTGTCCTTCTAGAATCGGAGGATCGGGATCAGAATGAGGCGGCCCGGAGGGCGATCGACCAGTCGATTCAAGCGATTGCCGAGGTCATGCCCCGGATGCCCAAGCCGGTGGATACCCCTCCCCTGGCGTTGGTGGTCGGGTCGGGTGAACGGCAGCAGGAACGCGTTTTCTTGTGGTCCTTGGGTTTCGATCTCGAGCTCACCGAGGAACCGCAAGCGGCGATTTTGATTGGTCGAGGCCGTCGGCTGGGTTCCCCGATGCAGGGAGGGCTGATCACCAAGACGCGTCTCCAGCAAATGCTCGCGATCATTGGACAGGACTGCGAGTGCGACCTGGACCGGTCATGGATGCAGGGCCCGGTTGTCCCTCTTCGCTGGGATTCCGATCAACAGCGACGGGCCTACGATCATTTGGCCTTTGACCCGGAAAATCCGCTCGTGAAGGCGGAGATTGCCCGGATCCTGGCCCGGGGCCCCCAGGGAAAGGGCGCCCGACCCAGTGCCCTGGGGGGAACGATGGACGGGTTGCTCCTGGGATACCGGGAGGAAGTCGTGGCATTGAATCCCGGGGGCAACTCGGCCGAATCCGCCGTCAAATCCCCAGGCATGGAGCCGAATCGTTCCCCGGGAGCGGCACAGGAAAGCGGAACGTCGGAGGGCGAGCCCGCAGCGTCCCCATCGGATGACGTGGCTGGGCGATCCACGGAGACGCCGGCAACGAGTTCGTCGGCAACACCGATTCCAATAGCCGGGGTGACACTCGTGGGGATCTGTTTGGTGGCACTGGTGGGCGGGGTTTTGATGATTGCCCGCGGCCCGGGCTCCTAGTAAGCAGACTGGACGGTCATTGATGAACTTGATTTTCAAAGAACTTTGGCATCGCAAGACCAACTCGCTTCTGAGCTTGCTTGGGCTTGCGGGTGTCGTCGCTTTTTTCGTGGGATTCCTGACCACCGCCGAAGCGGCTAAGCGCGAGACCCTTCGGATCACCCGTGACTTAGGGTTCAATCTCCGGATCATTCCCAAGGCGACCAATATGGACCGGTACTGGTTCGATGGTTATTCGGACCAAACCATGCCCGAGGACGCCGTGGAACGATTGGCGGCGCAGGAGGGGATTTTCATGTCCTACAACCATTTGATGGCTTCGTTGAAGCAACCCTATTTATTGGACGGAGCCGATGTCATCTTGATGGGGGTTGCTCCCACCCTCACATCGGCCGACAAGAAGAAACGCCCGATGGGCTTCAAGATCGAGACGGGGACGATTCAGGTGGGATACCAGGTGGCCCAGAGGCTTTCACTCAAGCCCGGCCGTTCAGTGAGAGTGGGGACAAGCGAATTCACCGTATCGAAATGCCTGGTGGAGAATGGCACGGAGCAGGACGTTTACGTTTACGGAACCTTGGCCGACATCCAGACTGCTTTGGGGTTACCAGGCGAGATCAATGAAATCAAGGCGATCGACTGTCTGTGTCTGACTTCCGATGAAGAGCCGGTGGCCATTCTTCGGGAAGAATTGGCCAAGGTTTTGCCCGAGGCACGGGTCATTCAGGATCGTGTTCAGGCGGATGCCAGGGCACGCCAACGTCAAATGGTGGAAGGGAAGTTCGGGTTCCTGATTCCGTTTTTGCTGATCGTCAGTGCGGTTTGGGTGGGGGTGATGGCGGCGCTGAATGTTCGAGAGCGGCGATCTGAGTTGGGCATCCTCCGGGCCCTGGGCTATGGGTCGGTTCCGATCGCGGGAATCATTCTGATGAAGGCGGTTGTCCTCGGAATCGGGGGGGCGGTGGTCGGGTTCTTTCTCGGCAACGGCCTCGCGGTGAGTGTGGGACCCGGGATCTTCAAAGTGACGGCCAAGGCGATTGAAACGGACTGGACATTGTTAGGATATGCGGTGTTGGGGGCTCCGGTCTTTGCCGCCATGGCGTCGTTTGTTCCGGCAATGCAGGCGGTGGCCCAGGACCCTGCGCTGACTTTGAGGGAGGAGTAGACCATGATCGTCTGTGAGTCGCTGTCCAAAGTTTATGCCACCCAAAGGGGTGAGGTGCGGAGCCTGAATCAGGTTGATCTGAAGATTCAGCGAAATGAATTTCTCACGGTGAGAGGGGCAAGTGGTTCGGGCAAGACCACGCTCCTGCTCGCCCTGGGAGGCATGCTTCATCCGAGTTCGGGACGCCTTTGGTTCAACGAGGTGGATCTCTACCAACTCTCGGGTCAGAGGCGAGCCGACTTCAGAGCGCGTTCAATCGGGTTTGTGTTCCAAATGTTTCATCTGGTCCCCTACCTGACGACCCTGGAGAATATCATGCTGGCTCATACAGGAAGGAACGGCGCTTCGGTTCGGTCGCGGGCACTGGGTTTGGTGGAAGAATTGGGGTTGCAGGAGCGCTGTCATCACCGGCCCTCGGAATTATCTGCCGGGGAACGCCAGCGGACGGCGATGGGACGGGCCTTGCTCAATCAACCCGAGATCCTTCTCGCGGATGAGCCGACAGGGAATCTTGATCCAGGGAATGCGGAAGAGGTGTTTCGGCATCTCGAGCGCTTTCATCAACGAGGAGGAACGGTTGTGGTGGTGACTCACGGGCAAACGGCCGAGCGATTCTCGAACCGGGTGATCCGGCTCGAAAAAGGGCGTGTGGTCGAGAGCGGGGATGGCGACGGAGCGGGAAAGGATGGCCAAGGATGATGAAAAAGAATGGGCTAGGGGGATTAGGGTTGGTGCTCGGTCTCATGCTCGGGCTGAGTGAGTTTTCACGGGCGGCGGACTGGCCGACCTATCGGGGCGACAACGCTCGGACCGGCGTCAGTCCGGACCGCTTGGCACCACCTCTCTCGGAGCGGTGGGTCTTTCGGTCGAAACATCCCGCCCAGCCGGCTTGGAAGGGGGAAGCAAAGTGGGACGGGTGGAACAAGGTATATGATCTCAAATCCCGTCAGACTTTTGACTACGCCTTTCAGGTGACGGCGGTGGGGGACGCGATGTTCTTTGGTTCGTCGTCGGACGACAAGGTGTATAGTTTGGATGCCCGGAGCGGCGAGGAACGATGGAGTTTTTTCACGGAAGGCCCGGTCCGGTTTGCCCCGACGATCGCCGGGGGAAAGGCCTATGTTGGGTCGGACGATGGGCTGATCTATTGCCTGGACGCCGGAACAGGCAAGGTTTTGTGGAAAACGAGACTGGGTCCGCGGGATCATCGCATCGCCGGGAATGGCAGAGTGATATCCGCTTGGCCAGCGCGAACCGGTGTGGTGGTCCAGGGAGGCATCGCCTACGCCGGAGCCGGGATGTTTCCTTCCGAAGGGGTGCACCTGTGTGCTCTTGACGCGGACACCGGGAAAATCCTCTGGCGTGAGACTCAAACCGACCTTCCCGCCCAGGGATATCTGCTGGCATCGCCGTCCCGACTCTATGTCCCGACCGGTCGCAACAATCCGGTGATCTTGGACATTAGCAATGGAAAACGCCTGCGGGTGGTGAAGGGGCAGGGAGGAACCTATGCCCTTCTGGCTGGAAACGCCTTGATCTTCGGGCCCGGGAAGGTCGGACAGCTTGGGGTCGTGGAAGGGGAGGTCAGCGATCAACTGGCCCAATTCGCGGGCAACCACATGATCGTGGCCGAGGGCAAATCGTTTCTTCATTCCGATTTTGAACTGAGTGTTCTTGACCGGGACCGTTACATGACCCTTGCCCGCGAACGAAAGACCCGCCTCAATCAGCAACAGGCTCAGTCGGATCGGCTCAAGAAGTTGCGGACGAAGGCGAAAGAAAACGCCGGGACGATCGCCGAACTTCGAACATCGATTCTGAAGCTGGGACGATCCATTGATGAGCTCTCCCGGAATATGGATGAATGCCAGCTCTGGACGGTTCCCTGTGAGTTTCCACTCGATTTGATCCTGGTGGGCGATCATCTCGTCGCGGGGGGGGAGGGCAAAGTGGGACTGTTGGACAAGCGCAATGGGGAGTTGGTGTGGCAATCTGAGGTGAACGGTCGGGTGTTTGGCCTGGCCAGCGCGGCGCAGCGCTTGTTCGTCAGCACTGATTTGGGACACATTCATTGTTTTGCCGCCGGTGAACTGGCTCAGAAGCGGCCTTGAGGTGAAAGGGGAGCTGCTTCTCTCGAGGGATTTCCGCGTTTTGCTTTCGACCGGACTTTTGCTTTTTTTCTCGCCAGAAATCCGCTTTGGTAGCGAGCGGCATGGCGAAGGACTATGTGCTCCAACCCTATCGCTCTGAAGTCGATCTCAAGATTGACTATCGCGAAGAGCTCAACGACCAGCAGTGGGCAGCGGTGACCTGTCCGCCGGGGCCGGCCTTGGTGATCGCCGGAGCCGGTGCGGGAAAGACCCGAACGTTAACCTACCGGGTGGCCTACCTCATTGAGCACGGCGTGGAACCTGACCGGATTCTTCTGCTGACCTTTACCAACAAAGCCGCCAAAGAAATGATGCATCGGGTGGCGACGTTGCTGGGCGAGGAGTTGACGAATCTTTGGGGGGGAACCTTTCATTCCATCGGGAATCGAATCTTGCGGAGGCATTGCGGCGCCATCGGTTATCCCCCGGACTTCGGCATTATGGATCGGGAGGATGCCAAGGAGTTATTGAGTGCCTGCATAGCCGCGGAAAAGATCGACGTCAAGGCAACCCGGTTTCCGAAGCCCGAAGTCTTGGCCGATATTTTCTCCCAGGCGGTCAATCGCCAGTTGCCGCTCGATGAAATGATCCAGGAGCAATATGGATACTTCAAGCAGTTGACGGCCCAGATCGAGGCGATTCATGGTCGATATCTCGAACGGAAACGGCGGGGCGGCCTCATGGACTTCGACGATCTCCTGGTGTTGTGGCTGGAGCTCTTGAAGAAGGACCAGGGGGTCAGAGAGCGCTACCAGGAACGCTTCCGATACGTCCTGGTGGACGAATATCAGGATACCAATCGACTGCAGAGTGATCTGATCGATTTGCTAGGGGAACACCATGGCAATGTGATGGTGGTGGGGGATGACTCGCAGAGCATCTATTCGTGGCGGGGGGCCGATTTCACCAACATCATCGAATTTCCCCGGCGCTACCAGGGTGCCAAGACCTACAAGATCGAGACCAATTATCGAAGCACGCCTCAAATCCTCGCCCTGGCCAACTCGGCCATTGCCGCCAATGTGAGCCAGTTTGAGAAAGAGTTGCAGGCCGTACGCGATGCTGGTGCCAAACCCGTGGTGGTCTCGTGTTCGGATGCGAACGAGCAGGCGGCATTTGTGGCTCAGCGCGCCTTGGAACTTCGTGAGGAAGGGACGGAATTGGATCAGATGGCGATCTTGTATCGATCCCACTTCCATGCGATGGAGGTTCAACTGGAACTGACTCGCCGCAACATCCCTTTCGTGATCACCAGCGGCATTCGGTTCTTTGAGCAGGCCCACATCAAGGATGTTGCTGCTTATCTGAAGCTCGTGGTGAACCCGAGGGATGAATTGGCCTTCAAACGGCTGGTCAAGCTCTTGCCGGGGATCGGTGCCAAGTCGGCCGACAAACTGTGGTTGGCCTTTGGGGAAAAGATTCCCGACCGGGAGGCGGAACCCGCGTCGGGAGGCGACGAAGCCAACCCAACAAAGCAAGAAGAGATTGATGTGGCCCGGGTTCTGGTCGAGGTGGCGGACCGGGTGCCTAAGAGAGGGAAAACTGGCTGGGCGCAATTGACCGCGACCGTCGCTCAGTTGCAAGAGTCCACGGTGCGGCGGACGGCTGGCAAGATGATAGAGCTGGTTCTGGATGCCGGATACGATGCATATCTCAAGGAGCAATACGCCAACTATCGGGCGCGTCTGGAGGATGTTCAGCAGATCGCTCAATACGCCCGTCAATTTGAAAGTCCGGAAGAATTCCTCGCTCAGCTTGCCTTGGAGACGAATCTCGAGGTTGAAGACCGGGCCGCCGACAGCGCCGATGATGAACGCATCCGGTTGACCTCGATTCACCAGGCCAAGGGATTGGAGTTTGAAGTGGTCTTTCTAGTGATGCTCTGCGAGGGCTTGTTTCCCTCCTCCCGCTCACTCGAGCACCCGGAAGCGGAAGAAGAGGAACGACGGCTGTTCTATGTCGCCGCCACCCGGGCGAAGAACGAGCTCTATCTCTCTTATCCGCTGATGCGATTCACCCAGGGTCGGCAGGGAGATATCATGCAGACCCCATCGCGTTTCTTGAACGAGTTGCCGGAAAAGGTTTATGAACCGTGGAATTTGTGCCGCCATGGCAGTTTTTGAAGGGCCCCGATGGGATCGACCTACCCGACGGCGCGTTGCTCGGCGATGGTTTGGGCTCGTGTTGGGGCTGGCGCTCTGTGGATACGGTTGTGCCACGTCACCTGGGAAGGGGGATGGCCAGTTGGCCAGTCGAGGCGTTGGGGTTTCGGGGCGACCGACGGATCAGGTGAGGTCGTCTTTGATCGCTTATCTCACGCGAAATGGGTTCGAATTGAGCGATGCGGATCGCCGGACCCTGAACTTTGATCGTTCGCCGTCGACCTGGACGGTCATGCGGTTTGGTTCGTTTGTGAATCCCGGCACGTTTGTGCGAATGAAGGTGTTTATCATGGAAGTGGGGGCAGGGGATCTTTGGATCGGATACGAGCCCCGGGTGGTCACGGAGCGGGGCTCAGGCTTTGAACAGGAAACGCCCCTCAAGGGAAAAGGGGCGCGGGAGATGCAGTCGATGTTGACCGCGTGGAAAGCCGGGCTGAGCAACGGAGGATAGGCCTGGAACAGAAAAGGGCGAGGGGATGGCTTTGATCCGGAAACCAAAATCAGTTGAGCAGCTCAAGCAGCTGCGGGGGAAGGCGACCTCCCGTCGCCGGGTGACGGCCTTTGATCTCTCGAGGATTGCCGATCCCCAGTCAACGCCGAAGGCACAGGGTCAATGGCTTCCCGTCGATCCGCCGCGGCCGGCGAGGTTCGGCATCGGGGGGCTCATTTCGGGGAACGCGATCGGGCTCCATCGATTTAGGTTGAGGACGGTCCGAGACGATCTGATGGGGATCAAGTGGGTTTGGGGCGACGGTTCGGAGTCGAACTCGGAAGGTCGGGTGGTCAAGAATCTCGCCGGCGTTGATCTTCCCAAGCTTTCTGTCGGAAGTCGGGGCTGTTTGGGGGTCGTCCTCGAAGCGAGGTTCAAGCTCGCTCCCCTTCCCGGGGCCCGGTTGGTTTATGAGTGGTTGCTTGGGAGTAGCGCTGATTCTGCCGCGGTGTGCGGATTGACGGAGGACCTGTCATGACCCACGACGGCATGCCCTACATGGTTCTGCTCTACTACAAGTATGTTCCGATTGCGAATCCGGAGCGCTTTGTCGAGGACCACCGGCTCCTTTGTCAGCAATTGGGCCTGAAGGGACGAATCTTGGTGGCTGAGGAGGGCATCAATGGGACCGTTGCGGGAGAGGTCGGGCCGATCCAACAATACCAGGCGGCCCTTCGATCCGATCAACGCTTTGCCGATCTCGAGTTCAAGATCAGTAGCGGGGATGCCTCGACCTTCCCTAAGCTGATGATCAAGGTCCGCAAGGAAATTGTAACGCTGGGCTTGAAGGAGGATGTGGATCCGAACGAGAACACGGGAACCCATCTGAGTCCCGAGTCGTGGAAGCAAATGATCGACGAGGGAGGGGATGAAGTCATTCTCTTCGACGCCCGCAACCGGTATGAATCCGACGTCGGGTTCTTTGAAGGCGCCCTGAGGCCGGAGATCGAACATTTTCGCGATCTCCCGAAGGTGGTCGACGATTACGCGCATTTGAAGGGAAAAAAGATCCTCATGTATTGCACCGGCGGGATCCGGTGTGAAAAAGCCTCGGCGCTGTTTCAAAAGGAGGGCTTTGAGAATGTCTATCAATTGCATGGCGGGATCGTCAGCTACCTGGAGCAGGTGGGACGCGATCATTGGAAGGGCGATTGTTTTGTCTTTGATCAGCGAATGGTTGTGCCCGATGACTTCGCCCTGGCGGATGAACCGGCGGGTCGCTGCGAACAGACCGGGAAGCCGACCCGAAATCTGATCAATTGCCTTCACGTCCCGTGCCACCGTCTTTTTTTGGTTAGCCCGGACGAGCTTGCCGCGCATCCGGAGTACGAGTTGTGCCCCGGCTGTCAGAAGCAGGGGATTACCATGGAAACCGCGGATCGAGGAGGGAAGACTCAGTCCTCGGAAGAGGCAGGTTGATCGCCTGGGCGGTCGAGGGGTTCCGAGACCCGCTCCACCGAACGGCATTGCCCGGTCAGCTCGTCGATATCGAGGAGTGCCCCTTTGAGAACAATTCGCTTCTTGGCGACGCCGAAGCGTTGCGGCTGGTTGGTGAGAAAACGTCGAACGATGGGATCAATTTCCCTCCCCAGAATGCTCTCTTGCGCCCCCGTGAAGCCGGCGTCACAGAGGAATCCCGTTCCGCCGGGGAAGACTTGTTCATCGGCGGTTTGCACATGAGTGTGGGTCCCGATCAATGCCGTGACGCGTCCCTCCAGAAATCGAGCCATCGCGATTTTCTCCGAGGTCGCCTCGGCATGCATGTCGACGATGACATTGGGGGTCGTTTCCCGCAGCGTCGGCAAGACCGCATCCATCGCCAGAAACGGGTTTTCAAGGTCAGGCATGAAGGTCCGGCCTTGAAGATTAACGATTGCCACCGAGACCCCGGTGTGGTGAGTCCAGATGGTGTAGCCCTGCCCCGGGGTTCCGTGAGGATAGTTGAGGGGGCGAATGAATCGAGGTTCGCCGGATAAGAGTTGGGTGACCGTTCGTTGATCCCAGAGGTGATCGCCTGAGGTGATGATATCAACGCCGGAATTAAAGAGTTCAGTGGCCATCTCCGGGGTGATTCCGGCCCCCCCGGCGGAGTTCTCGCCATTGGCGATGACCAAATCCACCCGTCGACGGTCGCGGATGCCGGGAACGAGGAGACGCAGGGCACGGCGTCCAGGGGAACCCACAACATCTCCGATGAATAAGACAATCACTCGCCGGAACCTAAACAAGCTCTGGAACAAGACAAGGAAAAGGCAGCTTGAATGATCAAGCGAGCTTGGGGGAACGAATTGCCGGGCGATGCGAGTGTGCGTGGCCCGGCCTTCGGTCGCTTGCGAAACGCGTGAGAAAACACAAGAAACGGGCCGCGACAGAACGGTAAAGCTCGCTCTGACTGGATCCGTTTAAGAGAGCATTGTCCATTGACGCTCGCGATTTAGGCCCTTATATGACGCTTATGCGTTGGCCGATCGTCTGTTGCGTTGGGGTGCTGCTTTGGGCCGGTTGCCGAAGTCGTTCCGGAGACACAAGCCCGCCCCGGCAGGCCGCCGCGGTGACGGGCGAGTCGGGGCAAACGGCCACCCTGTCTCCACCGAATGCTCCGGAGGAGACGGTCATCATCCCGGTCACGACGAGTACGGGTGTCGTGGCTCGAGTGAACAAACCCCTTCGATTCGTCGTTCTGGATTACGCGTTGACCCACCTCCCTGGTATCGACCAGATCCTCTTCCTCTATCGAAAGGGACAAAGGGTGGCCAAGGTGAAGGTCACCGGTCCTGTTCGCGGCCAAACGGTGGCGGCCGATATTCTCGAGGGGGTGGCGGTGGAAGGGGATGAGGTTCGGGCGGAGTAATCGCCCGGAGGCGTCGATTTCCCGGGGATTCGACCGGCTGCTGGGACTGACCAAGGAGGTCTTGGAGCCCTTTCCTCGAGTCACTCTAGTCCAAGGATTTTTCGAGCGTCCTCTACCA
>DEAY01000107.1 GCA_002348345.1 Verrucomicrobia bacterium UBA2970 | reverse complement strand
AAAGCTCATGAATCGCCGCCGCCATGGAATCCTGCCCGTCCTTCAGTGGATTCAAGTCTCGAGCCTGGTTTCTGTGCTGGTGGCATGCCAGACGCGCCTTCCGGAGCGTGACTACGCCGTCTCTGTTCAGACTCGGGGTCACGCCCACAACGATTACGAACATCCCCGCCCCCTCCTTGACGCGCTTGAGTTAGGTTTCAGCAGCGTCGAAGCCGATATTCATCTGGTGGACGGCCATCTCCTGGTGGCCCACGATTCGGACGAAACGGATCCGGCAAAGACCTTGTCCAAGCTATATCTGGAGCCCTTGTGTCAGCGCTTTCGAGAGACTCAAGGCCGGATATCGATCTCCACAGCACCGTTCATCCTCTTGATTGACATCAAGACAGAAGCCGAGTCTACCTACCAGGCGCTCCAAAGGGTACTCGAACGATATCGCCCCCTCCTGACTCGTACGGTGGATGGGGTGACGCTGCCGGGGGCGGTGACGGTCATTCTTTCCGGGAATCGGCCCATTGAAACGGTTGCCCGTCAACCGGACCGACTCGTGGCGATCGATGGCCGGTTGAGGGACCTGGGCTCCCATCACCCTCCCTCGCTGATGCCGCTCATCAGCGATCATTGGGGGACGCATTTTCGTTGGCGGGGCGAAGGCCAGATCTCGGAGGCGGAACGGCAACGCTTGCTGGCCCTTGTGCAGCAGGTCCATGGGGAAGACCGAATCCTTCGGTTTTGGGGCAATCCCGATCATGAGGCCTACTGGTTGCTGGCCAAACAAACGGGGATTGACTTGGTGAATACCGACGCGCTTGCCGGACTGGCCGGTTTCCTTGATCAGAAAGGGACTCCGCTTGACCAGAGATAGGCCTCCAATCGATGCTCTGAAGACGGAAGGAGACCTCAATCTCTCGGGGATTCGACAGGCGTGGTCTCAGAGAGCAATTGATGCCGAAACGCGCAAGTTGCTCGATGAAGATACGAAGTATTTTCTTCATCAGTCGTTGTCCACGCCGTGTCTCAATGTGTTGAGCGGTTGCCAGGGAAGTTATCTCACCGATCAACAGGGCCGGAAATTCCTCGATTTCCATGGCAACAATGTTCATCAGATCGGATTTGGAAACCCAACCCTGGTTGCCGCAATCACCAAGCAGCTTGAGCGGTTGCCGTTTTGCACCCGGCGCTACACCAACGAGCCGGCCATCCAGTTGGCCAATACGCTTTGTTCACTGGCCCCCGGGGAAGCGAATCGAGTCCTCTTCGCTCCCAGTGGCACAGCGGCGATCGGGATGGCCCTGAAACTAGCAAGAGCGGTGACCGGCCGCTTTAAAACGATCTCGCTCTGGGACAGCTTCCACGGCGCGTCGCTCGATGCCATCTCCATCG
Source organism: Verrucomicrobia bacterium UBA2970 (assembly GCA_002348345.1). Lineage (GTDB taxonomy): Bacteria > Verrucomicrobiota > Verrucomicrobiia > Limisphaerales > AAA164-E04 > UBA2970. Next base: position 1,129 of record DEAY01000107.1, on the reverse strand, counting down.
GAGGAGAGGCAATCTTCCGCCGTGACGCGGGGCCCCTTCTTCCTGGCTGTGAACATGCTCCTCCACCCGATCCTGCCCAGTGCCCCTTTGATTGCGGTCACCTCTGTAATCTTAAGTGTGCAGATTACATTGACTACATGCTCAGGAAGGAGGGCGATGTTGCCGCCGTGGTTGCGGAAACGGTCCGCTCGACGCCGTTCATTCCTCCGAAAGACTATTGGAAACGGATTCGAGCCGCGTGTGACAGGCATGGAACACTCCTGATTCTCGATGAGATCCCCCACTGCCTGGGACGCACCGGAACCATGTTCACCTGCGAACAATTCGATGTGGCGCCCGATATCTTGGTAGTCGGAAAAGGCCTGGGAGGAGGCGTCTTTCCCCTGGCTGCGATGATTGCCCGGGGGGGCTTGAATGTGGCCCCCGATCTAGCGCTCGGGCATTACACCCATGAAAAAAACCCGGTCGCCTGCGCTGCCGGGTTGGCCACGATCCGCTATATTCAAGAGCACGACCTCCTCAAGCGGGCCCGCGACCTGGGACAACGGTTCGGGGAAAGGATTCTCCAGTTTCAGAAAAACCACCCCATTGTCCGTGAGTTTAGGGGCTTGGGATTGCTCATGGGGATCGTCATCTCTGCGGGAAACTCATCCCAGGAAGCCGATCAGCAGTTAGCCGAGGAGATCATGTATGAATGCCTCAATCGTGGACTGAACTTCAAACTAACCCTCGGGAACATTCTCACGCTCACGCCGCCTTTGACACTGACCGATCGCGAGATGGACGATGCGCTCGAGGTTCTGGAATCCGTCATGGCCGAAGCCGAGTCCCGGATGGATGCTCCCTTCGCCGGGGCGCCAGCGAAATCCGGTGGCTCACCCCACCCCGATTCAGAGGATTAATCTTCCCGAATTCTCCCGTCCACCAGGTGGACAACGCGATCCGCCCGTTCGCCGATGGATTGATCGTGGGTCGCCAACACCATGGCGAATGAACGCTCTGCTCGCAGGGTCTCGAGCAGAGTGGTGATTTCTCTTCCGGTGACAGAGTCCAGGTTTCCGGTCGGCTCATCAGCCAGGATCAGTGAGGGTTGATTGATGAGGGCCCGGGCAATTCCGACCCGTTGCTG
>DEAY01000377.1 GCA_002348345.1 Verrucomicrobia bacterium UBA2970 | reverse complement strand
AAGGTCTCGACTAGTCGAGACCTTTGGTTTAGGCCCATCGGATTTGAGCAGGGACCGGACGGAGCCCTTTATCTCGTCGATATGCAGCGGCGGGTGATCGAGCACCCCGACTACATCCCGGCAAAGGTTCGTGTAGATGCCACCATCCGTGAGGGTGAGCAGCCCGGTCGGATCTATCGGATCATTGCCAGAGATCAAGCATGGCGTTTCCCAGCGCCCCTGAAGTCGCGATGCAATGAGGAACTCGTCCGTCTCATCGCGCACCATCACCAGTGGATTCGGATGGCGGCCCAGCGACTGCTCATTGAGCGAGGAGCGAGAGACGTGGCGGTCCAACTGCGGGAAATGGTGGAAGGGAGCTCACGGTTGGGACGGTGGCATGCCCTATGGACCCTCCATGGATTGAATCTTGTGAGCCACGAAGACCTCGCCATCGGGATGGAGGATGAGGCGCCATTGATTCGGCGTGCGACCTTGAGGATTCTCGGTGATCGGCCAAGGTATCATGATCCCCTCTGGCGACATGTGTTGAACGGAGCAATAGATGAGGCATTGAGCGTGCGATTGGAGGCTCTGCAATGGTTGGGGGCTCGGACGAGCTCACAGAATATTAAACTGTTGCTTGCCGGGTTTTGGAAAAACGATCACAGGGATCAATGGATCGACCTGGCCTGGCTCACGGCGCTGGTGCCGCAGACTCGTGAGGTGCTTCAGCGCTGTCTTGAAGACGAGCAGATCACGAATGATTCCCTTCACCAATCCGGGACTAGATTGGCTCAGTTACTGAGACTGCACGCGGCCAAGGACTCGACCGACATGGGCTGATTCAGTGGCTGAAGCCTGTGATGGAGGATCCGAGATTGTCCTTGGGTGCCATCGAAAGGAGATTGGAGGGGCTGAATGCCGCGTTGGAAAACCGACGAGGCCCCTTGGGCGTCATCCCTCGGCTTGATCAGGCGTTTGCCCGAGTCGCCCGATCGCAATCGGTGGAGGTGAGGTATCAGTATTTAAGGTTGGCCCACCGAATCGGAAACCTGACGGATGACGAGAGGAATGAATTTCTCCAATTTGCTCTGGATTATGCCCTGGATGATCGTTACTCGATTTCAGAGCGGGAGACGGCCATCGACTTCTTTCGTTGGGCCGATTACGAGTAGGTTTCCCCGCTCATCTGGTCTGTTTTTGAACGGACTGTGGAACCGGCTCTGCAGGTTCGAATCCTGAATGTATTACAGACGTTTTCACGCCAGGAACTGGCGAATCACCTCATCGATCGATGGCGTCAGCTCGCTCCGGTGGCACGACCAGTTGCTGTGAACCTCTTGCTCCGCCGGCGAGCATGGCACCTCCCCATGATCGAGGCGGTTGAGCAGGGGAGGATTGGCCCGGGGGAATTGAATTTGGATCTGGAACAACGCCGCCGCCTTCGACGTCATAGTAGCGAAGCGGTTCAGGTTCGGGCGAGAGCCATGTTTGGCGACGAAGAATACAGCAATCGAGCGGCGTTCTTGAATGATTGGATGAAGGATCTGCCTGCGGAGGGCAAGCGGGATCGAGGGCTGAGTTTGTTCGTGACTCATTGTGCCGCCTGTCACCGCTATGGTGAAATGGGACATGACGTGGTCCCCTCCCTAAACAGCCTGAGTCACCGGAGTATTGAAGACTTGGCCTACAACATTTTGGATCCGAACATGGCGATTAATCCGAAGTACGGGGTGGCCGAAGTGGAAACAAAGGACGGCGAGTTACTGCGTGGTATTCTGACCCATCGGGATCGGAGCGGCATCAGACTCTTGATGGCTCAAGGCATCAGGACATCGGTGGCATCGGCTGACATCCGTTCCCTTGTTTACGCGGAAGGGTCACTGATGCCATCGGGTTGGGAGGATGTCTTGAGCCCCCAGGATCTTAGGGATGTGATTCGCCTATTACGGCATCGGGATGGGATCTCCCGGATTCCCTAAAAACGAATGTCGAGGCCCTCAAAGCTGATCGAAAAGCTCCGGCCTTTGCCGTCCTGACGCTCTTGGACTTCGATGCGATCCTCGGTGAGATCCAGTTTTTCCACACCCGAAAAGTCGGAAGGGATTCGGAGGAGGAAGGTGGCGTAGCGCTTGGTTGCTGATTGGTTAGCGTCCAAGTACTCGAAGAGTTTTCTGCCGAAGATCCGTCCTTTCTCCATCAGAATTGGAAAGGGTTGGTGCAGACCGGTCGTGCCGAATTCAAGTCCGCGGGCAGCGGGCTTGCCCTCGGCGGAATGGCGCCAGATATCGAGCCATGGGTAGTCCTTGGTGGGCCAGAAGTATCCGATGAGCAATCCATGATTCGGGCTCGCGGCGGTGACCCAACCAATCGGGTCATCAATCGTGAACGAGACAACGTTGGGCTGGTGGTGGGTGGTGAGGTAGCGGAGATTGACGATTTCCCCATCGCGATTGAGTGCCTGTGGCCAGTAGAAAGAAGGCGTTTCGGGAAAAGGAAGAGTGCCGCCCTGAGCGAACCCTTTTCGTCCATTGGCATCAACGATCGTGCTTTCTTGTAGGAACGGAGGGGCGATGGACGGGTGCTGAACCATATTGTAGGGGCGGCCCAAGGCATTCTGATTGGTGACCGTTTCACTGACCAGCGCGACAGTCGACCGCGGGGCGAGTTGAACGGTTCGATCGATTTTGAGCCCGGCCATGGGTAGAGTCGCGGTCATTCTTGCTTGGAGCATGCCACCGGGTTGGTGAACCTCGTCGTCGAGGTTCCAGAGAACTTTTCCGGCTTCGCCATGATAGGGCATCCCGTTTGCTCCTTCGGCCTTGGAAGGGGGGCCCCAGCGGTCGAGGCAGAGGAAGTGTCCCATCACCATGGGAGAGGTCTGATTTGAGGCGGGTGGATTCCAATTGAGAGGGTTAAGGGGTTGGTCCACGAATCGAAACTCTCGAAAAGAACCGCCTGCCAGGTCCACCACCAGTCGGGCCTGCTCGTGTTCGAGAACCAGAGACGGGCGCCCTCCGATGAGGGTCTCGGCGAGGGGGTGGATTGGGATTAAGATGATGAGGAGGAGCTTGATCACGGGGAGCGGTTTCATAGGGCTTCGTTCGTCAAGCTTGTGGATTCTGGCAGAATTGCTCAATCGAAAAGCGGGTCTCGATATTCATTCTCCGATCTGGTTGCCACCCATGATTGGGGCAATGGGTGAACCCTCATCGTTGAGGAGCTGAATTCAAGGAGGCGCGTTCTCCGAGAGTCAATCGGTCCATTGTGAGAGCAATGGGTGGGGTGCTGTTTGCATGGGGCTGTGCTGGCAATTGGGGTGACTGGTCTCCTTGGGGCCGAAATTCATTGATCAAACGGGTTCGGCCTGCGAGAACGACTGAAGTCAGAATGATGCCATGAAAGCAATTCCGCGTTCGTCGATCACGGTGTTTTTCCCGGTTTGGATTTGTCGAGGGATCGCCCTTGGAGTTTTATGCTTGCTGATCGGCGGGCTGCGGGGGGAGGCCCCCAATATCATTTTCATCCTGACGGACGACCAGGCTGAATGGGCGGTTGGAGTGAACCATCCTCAGGCGAGGACGCCTCACATGGATCGTTTGTTTCGGGAGGGGGCTCACTTTGAGAATTCATTTACGGTGACTCCGGTATGCAGTCCGTCTCGGGCGAGTCTGATGACCAGCCGGTATGGGAGCGAAGTAGGGATCACAGATTGGATTCATCCAAAACGGGAACCGACGCTGGGACTTTCTCTCCATCACTTGACGTTTCCCGAGTTGTTGAAGGCAAATGGATACTTCACCGGACTCGTCGGAAAGTGGCATTTGGGGCGAACGGATTACTACCATCCAACGAGAATGGGATTTGATTACTTCATGGGCCATCGGGATGGGGGGTGGGCCTCAGTCGATCCCGTCATGGAGAAGGAGGGCCGTTCCGAGCAGTTCACTGGCCTCACGGCGGATATTCTGGGGCGGTATGCGCTTGAGTTTGTTCGAGACCATCAGGATGAGCGGTTTTTTCTGGCTTGGCACACCCGTGCCCCCCATACCCGGTGGCTTCCGGTTTCCGACGAAGACTGGGCTCCCTTCGAAACCATGGATCCCGAACTTCCTCATCCGTCCTATCCCAAGCTCGATGTGCCCCGTGCCAAACGCATGATGAGAGAGTATCTCGCCAGTGTGAGAAGCGTCGACCGCAACCTGGGGTCCATGCTGAAGCTTTTGGATGAACTTGAGCTCACCGAAAGGACAGTCATCATGTTCACCTCGGATCATGGTTACAACATGGCTCACAACGGAATCTGGCATAAAGGGAATGGGCATTGGCTTCTCACCCAAGCGCCGGCTGCAGAGCAGAATATCCCGAGAGGACAGCGCCCCAACCTGTATGATACTTCGATTCGGGTTCCGACGGCTGTATGGTGGCCGGGTGAGATCAAGAAGGGATTCCGAATCTCGGAAACCATCAACAATCTGGATTGGTATCCGACGATTCTGGAAATTGCCGGTCTCCCCAACCCACGGAACGTAATCATCCGCGGGCGCAGTTTTTTGCCATTGCTGAAAGGTCAGCGTTTGCCCGATTGGAACAACCACCTGTTCGCAGAGTATTCGACGAAACATCAGTCCCAGACCCACATGAGAATGTTCCGAACCCCGGAATGGAAACTGGTGCGGGATTTTCTCAATCCCCATCGCGATGAACTGTATCACCTGAAAGAAGATCCGCTGGAAACAACCAACCTTCTCGAGGGGCCTCGTTCTTCGGCAATCCAAGCAACGCTGGGTCATCTTCACCTTCAGTTGGTTGAAGCAATGCGTCGGGTGGGCGATAGGGTGAGCGATGATCGGGGACGGTAGCCGGAGTAGTTGGCTCTCACGTTTTTTGGGGAAGGCGAGGGAGAGAGGTTCTGCTCTTGAAGACCAAAGGGACTCTTGGTAGCGTCCGCCCGATGCGAATTCTTTCGGGAATCCAACCCTCAGGGGCACTCCATCTCGGGAACTATTTTGGGATGATGCGCCCTGCGATTGAACTCCAAGAACAGGGAGAGGCGTTTTATTTCATCGCCGACTACCACTCCATGACTTCGGTTTTCGATGCCGAAGAGCGGCGTCAAAACACGCTCGACGTGGCACTGGATTTTCTTGCCTGTGGGTTGGATCCGGAGCGATGTGTCTTCTTCAAACAATCGGATGTGCCGGAGCATACTGAATTGGCATGGTTGTTAACGACTTTGACCCCGATGGGTTTGCTGGAGCGCTGCGTCAGTTACAAGGACAAGGTGGCGCGGGGCCTTTCTCCGAATCATGGTCTCTTTGCCTACCCGGTTCTCATGGCCGCCGACATCTTGATCTATGACTCAAACGTGGTTCCGGTGGGGAAGGACCAGAAACAGCACATTGAGGTCACGCGGGATGTCGCCATGAAGTTCAATCAACTTTATGGCGAGTGTTTTGTTTTGCCAGAACCCCAGATTCGAGGCGATGTGGCGGTCGTTCCCGGGACGGACGGCCAGAAGATGAGCAAGAGCTACGATAATACGATCAACATCTTTGGAGATGAGAAGCGACTGAAGAAGCGAATCATGAGTCTGGTGATGGATAGTCGAGGCATGGAGGAGCCGAAGCCGGATGCCGATCAGAACATTGCCATACAACTGTTGAAGTTAGTGGCGCCGGAGGGCGTTGCGCAGGAGTGTGAGGATCAGCTTCGTGCCGGAGGCTACGGCTACGGGACTCTCAAGAAGTCGTTGTTCGAGCATTACTGGGAATGCTTTCGAGAGCAGCGTCAGAAGCGCAGCGAATTAGCCGCCAACCTTGATTATGTTGACTCGATTCTGGCGGAGGGTGCGGACAAGGCGCGGGCCGTCGCTCGACCCGTTCTCAAGCGGGCGCGGGTCGCTTGCGGCCTTGAGTAAACGGAGCCTGCCGGACCTAGATTGAGCCCTGGGTGAGGAGCTTTTTCCTGCGTTGAAGGTCTTTCGGGTGGAAGATTCCTGCCGGGGTGATGATTCCGGTGATGAGCTCTGGAGGGGTAACATCGAAACCCGGGTTGACCGCAGGACTTCCAGGATTCGCGATCCGAACGTAGGTTCTTCGTCCCGAATCGGTTCGTCCCCAAGCGCCGCAAACCTCTGCTTCGCCTCGGTCCTCGATGGGAATGGCCGTTCCTTTTTTGATCTTCCAATCCAGCGTGGAAAAAGGGATCGCGACGTAGAAGGGGATCCGATGGCGTTTGGCGAGGACGGCTTTCGTATAGGTCCCGATTTTGTTGGCCACTTCACCAGTCCGTCCGAGTGTGCGATCGCTGCCCACGATGACCAGGTCGATCTCCCCTCTTTGCATGAGATGGCCCGCTGCATTGTCGGCAATGACGGTGTGTGAGATGCCCTGTTGATCTAGTTCCCATGCGGTGAGGGACGCGCCTTGAGATCGAGGTCTGGTTTCATCGCAGTAGACGTGAAACTGTTTTCCTCTTTCTTGGGCTCGATACAGGGGAGCAGTGGCCGACCCGTAGTCAACAAAGGCCAGCCAACCGGCATTGCAATGGGTTAACACTCGGGCTCCCTCTTTGATCAAGTGGTGTCCATGGTCGCCGATGGATTGACACTCCTTGGCGTTTGCATCGGCAAACGTTTGAGCCCACTCGATAGATCGATGCTTTTGCTCGGAGATCGACGTCACCTGATGCAGTCGGTGCCGGATCTGATCCATTGCATTGACCGGATCGACGGCCGTCGGGCGAGCTTCGGCCAGCGTGTCGTATACCGTTTGCTCATGGCGAGCAAATGTTTTCAAACTTCGGCCTTGGAACTCTGCCAGACCTTGGGCGTACCCATAGGCGGCCGTGGCACCGATGGCACCGGCCCCGCGTACGACCATCTCCCGGATGGCGGTTGCCGTTTCGCGGAAGTTCCGGGTTCGAACCTGGGAAAAACGGTGAGGGAGCAGGCGTTGTTCGATGAGGAGGACACAGTTGGTTGAAGGATCAAACGCGACGGTGCGGTAGTGTTTTATTTTTTTCGAAAATCGAACGTTCATCGGTCTGTTGGGTTCAAGATGCCGGACCAACGGATTGGATTTGTTACTATCGAGGCTTTACATTAAAGGTTGGTTTGCGATTGAGAAAGTTTTCTAGGTTTTCGGCGAGGAACTCCCCTCGATGATTCGATTGCCTGTTTCCTTCGATCACTTGGTTTGAGCGGGATGAATCCCTCGAACTCGGGTGTGGGAATCCCACTCATGAGATCCTTTGAAGGACCCCGCCGGATTGGGTTCGAAGTCCATCGCCTCGTCCGTGGAGGATTCAAGGTCTGCTTCCTGCCGATGACGGTCGTCTCATAAATCGACCATCATGGGTTGTTCCAGATTTGATTGTATCCTCGGAGGCACCGTGGTTTGGTGACCTCCAAGGGTTGGATTTGGAGATGATCGGCTTCCTGGATTGAAATCATTCCGGTTCTAAGGAAACTGGGGGGGCGATGAGATGCTTCGTAACTGGGGGGACAGGCTTTGTGGGGGCCAATCTGGTTCATGAGCTGTGCCATCAGGGTCACGAGGTTGTGGTGTTGGTGCGGCCTCAAAGTGATCTGGTCACGTTGGAGGGGCTGCCTTGTGAAAAAGTGGTGGGGTCACTCGAAGAAGTCGGGGCTTTGAAGCGGGCGATGTTGGGGTGCCAATGGTGCTTTCATGTGGCCGCCAGCTATCATCTCTGGCTGCCGGATTATCGGCCGATGTATGAAGCCAATGTTGGCGGAACCCGGAGGGTGATCGAGATGGCCATGGAGGCTGGATGCGAACGAATTGTTTACACCAGTACGGTGGGCTGCATTGGCCTCCCCAAGGCAAAGGACGGAACTTATTGTCCGACGAACGAAACGGATGTTCCGGATGGGGCTCAGCTGACCAACCACTACAAGCGGTCCAAGTGGCAGGCCGAGCAAGTTGCCTTGGAGTTTGCTCGGGATGGAGCACCGCTCGTGGTGGTCAACCCGAGTACCCCGATCGGGCCTCGTGATGCCAAGCCGACCCCGACAGGGAAAGTCGTTCTTGATTTTCTGAATCGTGAGTTGCCGGGCTATTTGGAAACGGGGCTGAATTGGGTCCACGTGAGGGATGTGGCCATCGGACACATTCTCGCTGCTGAAAGGGGAAGGGTTGGGGAGCGCTATATTCTCGGCAATGCGCAAGGGAATCTGAGGATGTTGGACGCCCTGAAGATCCTTGAGGAAATCACGGGATTGAAGGCGCCTCGTTTGAGAGTCCCCTACCCAGCGGCTTGGGCCGCGGCGGTGATTAGTGAAGGGTTGGCGAAGCTCACGGGGGTTCCCCCCAAGGCGCCGATGGCAGGGGTCAGAATGGCCAAGTATTGGATGTGGTTTGATCCGGGGAAGGCGATTCGGGAGCTCAACATGCCTCAAACACCGGTCTCTGAGGCGTTCTCGGATGCGGTGGATTGGTTTCGCGAGAATGGCTACGTGCGGACTTGAGATCAGGGGGCCTCATGTCGGTCTTGCAAGAATGCGATTGAATCCCTCTTGACGTTGGAAGTGGATTGTGAATGCTCTAGCACCGTTCGGAGACGACGGATGGTGGCCGCGATTGTGCAAATCAGCGAGCCCATGAATGACATCCAAGACGTTGATGGCGGTGTTGATGATGTTTTTCGTTCAGGTTGATCAAGTGGTTTTGAGGGGAGGGGTCTGCTGATGGGGTTCAACTTATTGCTCCTGGCCGTCGGGCTCTGGCTCATCATCAAAGGGGGTGATTTGTTTGTTGCCTCGAGTGTTCGGATTGCAGCCTTTCTGAAAGTACCTCGTGTTGTCATTGGGACGACCCTTGTCAGCCTGGCGACCACGTCTCCCGAATTGGTGGTTTCGATTGTCGCAGGGATGGAGGGGGAGTCGGGGCTAGCGGTGGGGAACGCGGTCGGGTCGTGTATGTGTAATATGTGCCTGATCTTAGGGGTGATGGCGGTGATTCGGAGTATTGGAGTCCGTCCCTCTGAGTTGAAGATTCCCCTTTTCGCCATGTTTGGTTTTGCGGGGCTGCTCCTGATCATGACCTGGGACTTGCGGCTACCGAGGCCCGCCGGCGTCTTTCTGGTTTCAATGGGAGTGGTTTATTTCATTTTCGATTTTCTCCACCATCGACGGGCTTCCCGGCCAGAGGAAATTGCCGAAGCTCGCAGTATCGAGGCGGAAGCGACCGCGGGAAATCCTTGGCTAGAGAGTCGTCAGGGGACGTTCGGAGTCTTTCTTTTGGGAGCGATTATGGTGATCATTGGGAGTCGTTTTCTGGTCGACTCAGCGACCGCGATTGCTGCTGGACTGGGAGTTCCGTCCATTATCATCGGCCTCACCGTTGTCGCCGTCGGGACGTCCCTTCCGGAATTGGTGACGGCGGTGTCTTCGGCTCGCCAGAATGTCTCTGATTTGGCAGTGGGCAATATCCTCGGAGCCAATGTCGCGAACTTGACGCTGATTGTTGGCAGCGCGGCGTCGTTGAACGAGGTGAGGATGGACCGGGTGACTCAACTGCTCAATTTTCCGGCATTGCTGTTGGGAATGGTGATGGTGCTCGTGATGCTGAATTCGGAGCGACAGATCTCACGTCGCGAGGGAAGCCTTCTCATCGGCTACTATGCGATCTACGTGGTGCTGGTGCTCAGTAGCTCCATGGTTGGCGGCTAGGAGATATGCCCGACCTGAACGTCCATGCGAGGCGAGCGACGGTGGATGATTTGCCGGCCCTCCGGGGCTTGTGGCAGACCGCCATGTTGCCGGCCCATGATCTGGAGAAACACCTGACTGATTTCCAATTGGTGGAAGGCCTCGACGGGCGTCTGATGGGTGCGTTGGGGTTTCAAGTGGTGGGGCAGCATGCCCGAATATACCATGAGGCTTACACCCATGCCTCGACGGAGGCGCGGGTCAAGCCCCCGCTCTGGAATCGACTCAAGGTGATGGCCGCCAATGAAGGGGTTCATCGCATGTGGACTCAATTAGATGCTCCGTATTGGGAGGCCTGTGGTTTTCAGTCCGCAACGGCGGACGATTTGGAACAGATTCCGCCCGCCTTCAAGCAGTCCCGGCGTCCATGGACGGTCTTGGCGCTTAGAGATGAGGCGGCGGAGAAGCGGATTGAGCGAGAGATTGGTCTTTTTGAAGCCGTGAAGGAGGAGGATCAAAGTCGGCTCCTGTGGCAAACCAGAATGATCAAATGGTGCGCTGGAGTGATCGCTGCGGTCTTTTGTTCGGTGCTCCTCTACTACACCATCAAGATGCTGGTGAACATTCCCCGTTTCCGGTAGCGGGCGGAGTGAATTGGTCGGCGTGGTAGGAACTCCTGACCATCGGGCCGCTGGCGACGTGGCTGAATCCAAGGTCCCGGCCAATTTGACCGAGCCGCTCGAACTGTTCTGGTGGAAGGTATTCAACGACGGGCAGGTGACAGGTCGTGGGCTGAAGGTATTGACCCAGCGTCAAGATATCGCAATCCGACGAACGAAGGTCCTCCATGGTTTGAATCCTCTCTGCGTCGGTTTCACCGAGCCCTAGCATCAGGCCCGACTTCGTGACCAGCGGAAAGTCGGCGAGTGTTTTAGCCTGCCGCAGGAGTCGGAGCGAGCGATCGTAGGTCGCGCGGGAACGGACGGAAGGCGTCAAGCGCTTGACGGTTTCTAGGTTGTGGTTAAAGACTTCGGGACGGGCCCGGAGGACATTGGCGAGGGCTTCCTGGTTTTCGTTGAAATCGGGAGTGAGCACCTCGATGACAATCCTGGGGTTTTGGGCGCGCACGGCCAGAATAGTTTGTTCGAAGTGTTGGCTTCCGCCGTCGGGTAAATCGTCTCGGGCGACGGCGGTGATGACCACATGTTTTAATTGGAGTCGGGCGGTGGCTTCTGCGACCCGGGCGGGTTCATCCTTGTCTAGTGGCAACGGCTTGGCTGTCTCAACGGCGCAGAATCCGCAGGCTCGAGTGCAGCGATCCCCTGCGATCATGAAGGTGGCCGTGCCTTTGCTCCAACACTCCCAATGATTGGGACACTTGGCGCTCTCGCAGACCGTATGCAAACCGAGTTCGTCCAGGAGATGTCGAGTGCGGCCAAAGGCTGGGCTCGTCGGCAACGGTCGCCGAAGCCATTGGGGAAGTCTTGGTCGCGGCGGTAAAGTAGGTTGACTCATGAGGGAATCCGCTCCTTCCAGAAACGATCGAGTTGATCGACATCGAAGTCGGCCAGGATGGCTCCATCGACATCGATGACCGGAGCGAGGCGTTGGTTCGTTTTGGCAACCATTTCGCTCATCGCAGACGGGTCCGAAGTGACATCGAGTGTTTCATAGAGGATGCCCCTCTGGTCAAGCCAGTCCATGGCCTCATGGCACCAGCCGCAGTAGGGCTTGATATAGAGTCGAACCGATTGGGGGAGCGTCACGATGGGGCGGCCTCCGTGATGATCGTATCGCTGTGTTCGTAACAGGGGGCGCAGCAACAAAGGAGGGTCAATGGCTCTTGACCGGTGTTCCAAAGTTTGTGCTTTTGACCGGGGAGGATGGCGATTGCATCTCCCGGACGCACCTTGCGAGACTCTTCTTCAATCTGCATCCGGCCGGTGCCTGAGGTGATGTAGTAGATTTCCTCCGTCCTGGGATGATAGTGTTCCTGCGTGGCCGTTCCCACGGGGAGTCTTGCCTCGGCCAGGCTCTGGTTGGCAATCTGGGAATTGCGATGCGCCAGTAATTCGCGAATCTCGGAGCCGTCCTTGGTGATGAAGGGATCGATCTCATCGAGGTTTTTGACATCCATAGAGGCCCTAGTGTGGTTGAATGGAGGGTGAGGAGCAATGGGCGAATTGTTGTTTTTCTCCGTGGGGATTACCTCTCGTCAGAGCCCCCCTTTCAGGACTCTCCGGCAGAGGAATCAAGATTTGTTGGACAGGGGGAACCACACCGGGGATGATGATGGATCGGGATGGTGAATGCAGGACTTAGCACGGAACTGCTGCGCCGCTTGGAGCAACTGCAGCTCGTGGCGCGTCGATATGCCAAGAGCCCGCTCCGGGGCGAGCGGGCGAGCCGGGCCCGGGGCCATTCTGTTGAATTTGCCGATTACAGAGATTATGTCTCTGGCGATGACCTGCGTTATCTCGATTGGAGTCTTTATGGACGGTTGGATCGTCTCTTTATTCGACTTTATGAAGAAGAGCGCGAATTGCCGGTGACCCTCTTTCTCGATGCCAGCGAGTCGATGTCGTTTGGAGAGCCGAGAAAGTTTGATTTTGCAAGACAGATTGTGGCGGCGGTCGCTCATGTTGCCCTTTGTGGGTTTGACCGGGTATCGGTTCGAGTGTTCCCGGATCGGGAGGTGAATCGAAAAGCTCAATTGGCGATCTCAAATGTGAGGGGGCGCCAGTCGTCGCTCCGTCTGATCCGGCATCTCAATCAACTGGCGGCGGGAGAGCGGGGCGAATTGAACGAGGCCCTGCGACAGGGTGCCATCGAATCAAAACGGGTTGGGTTGGCGATAGTGGTGAGCGATTTGCTGGACGAGTCGGGGTATCGGGATGGCCTGAAGGCCTTGGTGGCCCGTGGATTTCAAGTCATCGTCGTTCAGATCTTGTCACCTGAGGAGCTCCATCCGAGCACCTTTGGTGATCTCCGGGTTGTGGACGCCGAGACGGGGACCGTCAGGGAGGTGACCTTTGGAAAATTTCACCGCCGCCGCTACCAGACGGCCGTGAGGGCCTACATTGACCAAGTCGCCGAGTTTTGCACCGCTCGAGGGGTAGCATTTTGGTCGGTGACCTCAGATTCCTTGATTGAGGACCTTCTTTTGCGCCAAATGAAGGAGGGGGAATTCTGGCGTTAGGGAGGCGGGTTGGTTGAAGTGAGTTTCTTGTCACTCTCAGCGTTGTGGTTCGCTTTGACGATTCCGGTGGTGATCGCGTTTTACCTTCTCAAACGCCGCCGGAAGATTCATTTGGTCTCTAGTAATGTACTCTGGCAGCGGTTTCTCATCGAATCTCAGGCCAATGCCCCTTTTCAGAGACTTCGGAAGAGTGTCCTGCTTCTGTTGCAGTTGCTCATCTTGGTCCTTGCGATCCTGGCTCTGATGCGGCCTTACTTTTCGGAGGAGCGTTCGGGCGGCGCTCTCCAAGTGCTTGTATTGGACGTTTCGGCTTCGATGCAGAGTATCGACGTTTCGCCCTCTCGCTTTGAAGAAGCGCGTCAGCAAGCCATTGACCTTGTCGATGGGATGCGAGATTCGGACGAGATGGTGATTGTCGCGGCGGGAGCCCGTACGGCGGTCGTGCAGTCGCCGACCTCGGAGAAGGGTCTTTTGAGGCGCGCCATCGGGGCATTGAAGGTGTCCGACGGGCCCACCCGCCTATTGGAGGCGCTGGAGTTGGCGGGGACATTGGTTCGGGACCATCCCCTCTCGGAAATTCATCTTTTGACCGATGGCGCCGTTTCGGATTTGGGGAAATGGGACGAAACAGATCTCGACCTGAGGTTTTATCCAGTGGGGGTTCGGGGTGATAATGTCGGCATCGTGTCGATGGATGTCCGACCCAGCCCCGAGGACCCGGCGACTCAGGGGATCTTCTCGAGCGTGGTCAACTTCTCGACGAACCAGTTCAGTTTTGTGGCTGAACTCCATCTCGATCAGCGCATGGTTGCCTCGCGCCCCGTCCAGTTGGCGGGGGGGGAGAGTGTGTCGTTGACGTTTATTGAGCGGCAAATCACGAACGGAGTTTTTTCCCTGACCCTTGACCTTGAGGATGATCTTGGCGTGGACAATGTCGTTGACGTGGTGAGTCTCCTGCCCAGGCCTGCCAAGGCCTTGCT
>DEAY01000371.1:7095-11215 GCA_002348345.1 Verrucomicrobia bacterium UBA2970 | reverse complement strand
CGGGGGAACCTTCCGCCGATAGCCCGGGCAGAAGCAACGCCGTCAGTCGGCCTGGAACCCCTGGAGGTGTTGTTATCAGCATCGGGGTCAAAGGATCCCGAAGGGGCTTCCCTGACCTACCAATGGATCCTTCACCCCGGCGGGCAGGTGCTGGGGGAAGCCGAAACCGTCACCGCGGAGATCGAAAACCCGGGAAACTATGTGGTCGGCTTGAGGGTCAAAGACGAGCCTGGACTGGAAGCCACCGCAACCGTTCCTCTCGTGGTGGGCAACCGTCGGGCTTCGGTGAGGTTCCTCTCGCCCCGTGACGGTGATTTCTTCAGCCCCGGGCAGCGGATTCCTTATCAGATCCAAGTGGAGGATCCCGAGGATGGCTCGTCCGAAGACGACGATGAAATCATGGACGGGAGAACCTCGCTGGCGCTCAGCGTTCGCGCGAACGAAGAGAGGGAAGAGGTGGTGCCGCCGGGTCTCGCCATGATGCGCTCCAGCGATTGTTTCAATTGCCATGCGGTTCGGCAAAGAATCGTCGGTCCGTCCTTGCTTGAGATTGCTGATCGATATCGCGGGATGCCGGAGGCGGTTGCCGGGTCGGTCGAGCGGGTGAGACGGGGCTCGGTGGGCGTTTGGGGGGAGGTTCCGATGCTGCCGCACGCGCAACACAGTCGCCAACAAGTGGAGCAAATGGTGCGATGGATCTTTGCCCTCGAAGCCGAAAGCGCGACGGACGGATTGATTCGGGGTCTCACGGGTTCCGTATCGGTTCCTGATCGCGATGATCTCCGAAACGCGATTCTCAAGGCGAGTTACACCGATCTTGGGCGATCCTCAGCGGGACCGTTGGTGGGGACCTCAAGCATCCGGCTTCGCAATCGCCGAATTCAAGCGGAACATTGCGATGCCCATACGGATCTGACGCGGGAGCGAAATGCCTTGGGGAGTATCCGCGATGGGGCCACCGCAACCTTCCGAAAGTTGAACCTAGAAGGAGTTCAACGCATCGGGGTCCAGGTGTCCTCGGGGGGGGCGGGGGGAAGGCTTGAAGTGCGGCAGGAGGCCGTTTCGGGACCATTGGTCGCGTCCTTCGACGTGAGGCCAACGGGTGGGTGGCAGGAAATGATTCAACACTCCGCAGCCATCGAGCCGATCGATGAGTGGGTGGATATCGTTCTGGTGTTTCGAAATCCGGGTCAAAGCGCGTTGATGAATGTTGATTGGATTCGCTTCGAAGCGGAGACAGAGAGGGATTCGAACCCATAGCCCGGCTCTAGGCACCGACCTGCGGTAGGCTTGATGGGAAGCCTCTGAGTCAGACGGACGGGAAAGCGATCTTTATTCCGAGTCGGATTGACGCCCCGAAAAGACAACCAAGTGGAGAGGGGCCCAAAGGACCAGTGTTTCGTTGGATCTCATTTTGCTCGATTGAGAGGTCCGGGGTCAGTTAGTAAGAGAGGGTGGTTGAGCGAAAAACAATTTGCGGCTGGCTGGTCGGCGTCCTGGTAGTTCTGTCGACGGGGTGCTCGACGATCCACCATTATCGGTGGCGAACGGCCGGTGAAGTGTCCGAAGCGGAAGCGGGACTTGCCGGTCGGTGGGAGGGCACTTGGACGAGTGGCACCTCCGATCATGGAGGAAAACTGAGGTGCATCGCCCGACCGTTGGAGGGCAATGCCTATGATCTCCATTACTGGGCGACCTGGAGCATTTTTTCTGGCACCTACCGGCTCAAAGTCCGGGTCAACGAGGAGGATCGGGGCTTCCGTTTCGAGGGTTCCAAGAATCTGGGGCGTTGGGCGGGGGGCGAATACCGGTTTACAGGGAGGGTTCGGGAGGATCGGTTTGATGCCCAGTATGCCTCCGAGAACGATCAAGGCGAGTTCGCCATGAAGCGGGTCGTCGACTAGTTGATCGAACGAATGGAAGCTTGGTTCAGGGCAGTTGCATGCCGACCATAAGTAACACCACGATCAGGACAGCCAAGCCAGGGAAGGCGAAGCGGATGTGGGACTTCGGGTGACGCATTCCTTTCGAGACCAGGTTACCAAGAGCGAAGGCTCGCTCGAGGGGGCCGGTGGCGGCGTAGGAAGTCAAGGGCGTTTGGCAATGTTGGCAGAAATGGATCCCGGGTGGGTTCCCAGCCAAGCAGGAAATGCAGATCTCAATTTCGGCGCTGGATCCTATAGCGCTGGATGGAGGCGGAGAATCGAAGGGCACAAAGGTCATGATGCCAGCCTAGGGAGGATGGGGTTCGGGTCAATGCCGGGGACCTTGATACGGGGTGGTTCGCCACTGCCGATCGGGAACCTCGCGCCCGTCGAAGGCGATGAAGGCCTGGCCGGAATCCGGGTCGCTGATTGGCGGGGCGACCTTCAAACCGGGGTTCCGGGTTTTCGAGTTGAGATTGCCTTTGACAGCTCCGACAAATACCCTTACTAAACACGGCTTTTGGTGCCATGGCCTTCTTGCGAGAACCACGATTGAATCGTTCGGAATCCAGGGGTCCGGCCGGGGTGCTGCTCGGCTTGCTCCTGGTGGTCTTAGGGCTGCTGGGCTGTGGGGACTCGGCGGCGCCGGGCGGGGATCCCTCGGCGGAAGCGTCCGAATCGCCGAGTGTTGAATCCAACGTCACGGCAACCGCTGGAAAGGAGAAGGATTCGGACCAGGTCTCTCCGGAAGCCGAATCTTCCCTGGAGCCCGTCAAGGACGCGGAGGGAGAGGGGGAACCGGACCTTCCAGAGGCGTCGGAACCCCAGGAGCAGGCCTCCGGACCCAAGCCACCCGAGGTGTCGGCGCCGACGGTTTCCTTCCCGGAAATGAAGATGTCCGAGCGAACGGCCGAAATCCGAGCGCTCTTCATCCAGGCGAACCGACAGTTTCTTGACCAGAAATACGTCGAAGCGCTTCAAACTCTCGCGAAGCTAGATGCGTTGGGCTTGGAAGGAAATGAAGAGAGGGCGCTCGATTTGTTTTTGAAGCGGATTGAAGCGGCCTTGAATGAAGGAGAGGAGTCGGCTTCCACTCCGGTGAACGAGTAATCGTTTAGCCGGGTGTCTTCGGAATGCCGAGACTCGTCGCACACTAGTCGGAAAAACGAATCATGAGTTGGAGTTTTTGGAGCAAGGGAGCCGTGTGCCTGGTGGCGATCGGTTTGATGGGGATTGGGAGCAACCGCGTAGTGGCCGCGGAAGCAGGGGAGCCGTCGAAATGGGAAACCTCAGCGGCCGTCGGGTTTACCCTCACCCAAGGCAACAGCGATACGGTCTTGGCGACGGCGAGTTTGTTGAGTCTTAAAAAATGGGAGCTCAACGAGCTGTCCGCCGGCTTGAATGGCAGTTACGGCCAGGTTGAAAGCGTCAGGAACAACGAACTGATTCGGGGGACCCTGCAGTACAACCGTCTGCTCGGAGACACCGATTCCTACTTCTTTGGCAAATCGGATCTCCTCTACGACGCGGTGGCCGACGTGGATTACCGATTGAGTATGAGCAGTGGTTATGGTCATTACTTGATCAAGAACGATCGAACTCAGCTCAGCGCGGAACTGGGTCCTGGTTACATCTTCGAAAAACTCGGGTCGGTGGGAAAAGATGATTACTTCACCATCCGGACTGGTGAGCGGTTCGAGTTCAAGATCAGTGACCGGGCGCGATTGTGGCAATCGGTCGAATTCCTACCCCAGGTTGAAGAGGTTACTAACTTTCTCTTGGTGGCTGAAATCGGGGTTGAATCGGACCTCACCGAAAAGATGAGTCTCCGGGTATCGCTTCAAGACAACTATGACAACCGTCCTGCTCCGGGGCGGGAATCCAACGATTTGAGGTTCGTGACAGGGATCGGTTACAAGTTTTAGGTCGAGAGGGCTGAGTGCGATGATTCGAGGCGGGCGAGTGACTGGTGGCCGACCAGGCGATTGGACGGGAGCCGCTGATATGGTCTTGTGCATCCTGTCGATGGCCCTAGTGATCGGGACGGGTTGCCGGTCGACCTATTACTCGGTGATGGAGAGTTTCGGCAAACATAAGCGAGATCTCCTCAAGGCTTCCCTCAATGATGCGAACGCCGAGCAGAAGGAGGCAAGCGAACAGTTCAAGGATACGCTGACCCAGTTGCAGGAGTTGAC
>DEAY01000371.1:966-6752 GCA_002348345.1 Verrucomicrobia bacterium UBA2970 | reverse complement strand
GGGGCCGATGGGGGTGAATTGCAGAAGCGCTACAACGCCTTCAAAGATGATTACGATCGAAGCGTCTCCCAGGCCGAACAGGTAGCGGGCCGGATCAAGAAAGTAGAACGTCTGGCCGGGGATCTCTTTGGCGAATGGGAGAGTGAGATTGAAGAGATCAACAGTCCTAACCTGAGGGCCAACAGCCGGTCCAAACTCATGGATACCCGGGTGCGCTATCAGAAACTGTACCGGTCCTTGGTGCGAGCCGAGGCCAGCATGCCGCCCGTCCTTTCGCAGATGAAGGACTACGTGCTTTACTTGAAACACAACCTCAATGCCCAGGCGATCGGGTCCTTGAAAGACGAGGCACTCAACATCGAACAGGAAATAGGCTCACTGATTTCGGAAATGAATGCCTCAATTGCCGAAACCGAGAGCTTCATCGAACTGCTGGACGGAGGTTCGAACTAGGTCGGGCTTTTCGGGGTTCCAGGTGGCCTGGGCCGAAGGGGTTGACGAACCCGGCCCACATCGGTGAGCGAACTGCCGGCTAGGATCCCCGAGACCAAGCCTCTTTTGTCGAAATTCATTGAGAGTGCCCTTGTGGGGAGGAGGCCACGGTTTGAACGTCCGCTCTGGCTCGAATCGAACTCCAAACCGATGGTCGGGAAGCGTAAAGATCTTATCCCCTCGGTAGACAGGAATCGTCACTGTCGAAAAGGATTGGCTGAAAACGCTCGAAGGAAAAAAGAAGCCGGGGCGAGTCTCGAGTTTTCCGGCCCGGAGGGAGCCCTGTCAGAACCGGCGGTGCTCGCCTTGGCGTCACCGGGATTCCGCTTGATTGTCGGTGTGATCTTGATGAGTCAACGGGCCGATCGCCCATCCAACACTTGCGGTCTGAATCGGTTCTGATAGGGTATGGGTCCTTTGATGGGTCTTTCCTCTGGATGGATGATTCGGTTGATGACGACTAAATGAAAATCTTGGGGATTATTCCGGCTCGCTTTGCGTCGTCCCGGTTTCCGGGGAAGCCGCTGCACCCCATAGCCGGGAAACCGCTCATCCAGTGGGTGGTGGAACAGAGCCGGAAAGCCAGCGCTCTGGCGGAAACGATCGTGGCCACGGACGACACTCGAATCCAGGAAGCGGTGCAACCGTTTTGTCGAGTCGAGATGACCTTAAGCAGTCACCCGAGTGGAACGGATCGGGTGGCGGAAGTGGCGGAGCGTCTGGATTGTGATGGCGTGGTGAACATCCAAGGGGATGAGCCGATGATTGATCCGTCGGTGATCGATGCCGTCGCCCGTGGTCTTGAGACTTCCGGGATGACGACCGCGGCAACCTTGATCCGGGATCCCGGGGATTATGCCAACCCCAACGTGACCAAGGCGGTAGTCAGCCAATCGGGAGCGGCACTGATCTTCAGTCGCCGGACGGTGCCCTATCTCCGGGAGGAACCCGAAGCGCCGGCGGATGCGCAGTTAGAGCGGTTCCCCTTCCGGAAACATCTGGGGATTTACGGGTATCGGAAAGAAACGCTGGAACGGCTGGTGCAGCTTCCGGAATCGTCGCTGGAGAAAGCCGAGCGACTGGAGCAGCTTCGAGCCCTTGAAAATGACATTCCAATCCGGGTCTTGACGGTAGATTACGATAGCATCGGGGTCGATGTGCCCGAGGATGTCGCCAAGGTGGAGGCGCTGATGGGATCAACCCCCGAGAACAAGGAAGAAAGCGAGGCCTGAATCGTGTCGAGAGAGGTGAAATATATTTTCGTAACAGGTGGTGTGGTCAGTTCGCTGGGAAAAGGCCTGACCGCAGCGTCCCTGGGAACGCTCCTCGAAAACCGAGGCCTCAAGATCGCACTGCAGAAATTCGACCCGTACCTCAATGTCGATCCCGGTACGATGAGTCCGTTTCAGCATGGAGAAGTCTATGTTCTCGATGATGGAGCGGAAACCGACCTTGACCTGGGACACTACGAGCGGTTTACCAACACGAAACTGAGTCGCTTCAACAATCTGACCAGCGGTCAGGTATACCAGGAGGTGTTGGACAAGGAACGGCGCGGTGATTATCTCGGCAAGACGGTCCAGGTGATCCCTCATGTGACGGACGAGATTCAGAATCGCATCCGGGATTTGGCGGCACGCTCCGATGCCGATGTCGTGATCACAGAGATTGGGGGGACGACGGGTGACATCGAAGGGCTCCCCTTCCTGGAAGCCATCCGCGAGTTCGCCTTAGAGGTGGGGCCTCGGAACGCGGCCTTTGTTCACGTCACCTTTGTTCCATTTATCAACGCGGCCGGCGAACTCAAGACCAAACCCACGCAGCAGTCGGTGGCCAAATTGAGGGAAATCGGGATCGCGCCCAATATCCTGGTTTGCCGCTGTGAGAAGCCGATTAATAAGGAGCTCAGGCAAAAGATGTCCCTCTTCTGCAATGTGCCCTACGAAGCGGTCATCGAGGAAAAGGATGTCGACCACTCGATCTACGAGGTTCCCCTGATGCTGCAGCGAGAGCGAATGGATGATCTGGTTTGCCAGCACCTTGATCTGAGCGTGCCGGCTGCCGATATGGGGCATTGGCAGGAAATCATTCGAAAGCTTATCGCTCCCCAGAACCAGGTGAGAATCGGAGTGGTGGGAAAGTACGTCGAACTCAACGATGCCTATAAATCGGTCTATGAATCGGTCATCCATGGAGGGATCGCAAATGACTGCGGCGTGGAGATCGATAAGATCGATGCGGAAGACATCGAAAAAGATGGACCGGGGGACCATCTTCAAGATCTGGCCGGAATCCTCGTTCCCGGGGGCTTTGGCCAGCGGGGAATTGAAGGAAAGATCGCGGCCGTCCGCTACGCCCGTGAAAACCACATTCCCTACCTGGGACTTTGTCTCGGGATGCAGGTCGCCACGATCGAATTCGCGCGGAACGTGATGGCCCTTGAAGGTGCCCACTCGATCGAATTTGATCCCGAATCCCCCCATCCCGTGATCGCTCTCATGGATGCGCAGCGAGATGTGACGATGAAGGGAGGAACCATGCGCCTGGGGGCCCAGGATTGCCAAGTGACACCCGATACACGGAGCTCGCGCCTTTATGGGGCCTTCGCCATTTCCGAACGGCATCGGCATCGGTTCGAGTTCAACAGCAACTACCGGGAACAGTTTGAGTCGGCGGGAATGGTCATCGCCGGTACGACGACAGACGGTAAACTGGTTGAGTTGATTGAGTTGAAAGATCATCCCTTCTTTGTCGCGTGTCAGTACCACCCGGAGTTTCAAAGCAAGCCTTCGGCGAGTCATCCCCTCTTTCGGGGATTCATCGCGGCTTGTCATCAAACCCTTCAAGGGAGGTCATAGGGCCGGCCAAGAATCGTCCCGAGCCCTGGTGCGACCTCATGGCCAATCCCATCCGTCCGTTTACGACCGCTTCCGAGGCCATAGGCTCCCTTTACCGCCTTCGCCAGTTTGGAACCAAGCTGGGCCTGGAGAACCCACGCCGTTTGGCGGCGTTCTGCGGCAATCCGGAGCAGGCACTGCGATTTGTTCACGTGGCGGGAACCAATGGAAAGGGGTCGGTCTGTGCCTTTCTCGAACACATCTATCGGGCAGAGGGCTATCGGGTTGGACTGTTCACCTCGCCTCATTTGGTCCATTTCGGCGAGCGCATCCAGGTTGATCGTCATCGATTGGGGGACGCCGCACTCGTGGCTCTCGTGAATCGTGTTCAGGAAGCGCTCTCGGGATTCCCCCGCGATTCCCATCCGACTTTTTTTGAAGTCGTCGTGGTCATGGCACTCCTCCACTTCCATCAGTCCCACTGCGATCTGGTGATCTGGGAAACCGGCATGGGAGGGCGGCTCGACGCGACCAATATCGTGACCCCCGAACTGAGTGTGATCACGAATATTGGCCGTGATCACCAACGGTGGTTGGGCGACACCCTGGAGGCGATCGCGTTAGAAAAGGCGGGGATCATCAAGTCCGGAGTTCCGCTGGTCCATGGTCTCCCGCCAGGGGAGGTGTGTGGCGTGATCGAGGAGGTGGCGAGGAATCGGAAGGCGCCGGTGAGCGCCGTGGCGGGTGATGCGGTGGATCAGGCAATCGCCGGGCGTGAACTCGGTCTGCAAGGGCGGCACCAGCGCCAAAACGCCGCGCTAGCGATCGCGGCGGTGGCGCAGTTGCAAAAGCGCTTTCCCGTTTCAGAAACCGCTCTCAGCGCGGGCCTCGCCGGCACCAATTGGCCGGGCCGACTGGAGAAGATCTCATTGAAGGGGAGACCCGTTTTGCTGGATGGGGCTCACAACGAAGACAGCATGAACGCATTGTGCGATGAGCTCGAAAGCCGCTGCCGTGAACAACGATGCGGCTTTGTGTTGGGAGTTCTTGAAGATAAAGCCGTCGAAGAATGGCTTCCCCGGGTGGTGGAGCGGGCTCGATGGATGCGGCTAGTTCCCGTGCAGAGCGGCCGAAGTTTGAACCCTGAAGGGTTGGCTCGTCTGATTCGCGGAATCGATTCCAGCCTGCCGGTTCAAACCTATGAGTCGCTCGAGGCCGGGCTGGACGGGATCGGTCAGGAGGCGGGTCCGATCGTTATTTGTGGGTCGATTTATCTCATCGGCGAGGTGCACGCGCAGCTGGACCAGCGGGGCCAGGCGCCCGGGCATGCCGCCCTTAATGATTGGGGGGTGGCGAGGTCACCGGGAAACCGATGAGAGGCAATCCCTCGACCTGGGAGGTTGCGGTTTCATCCCGCCTGGCCTAGAACCGTCAAGGATCTAACGATGAAAGCCCTTCCATTAACTCTTGGGATCGTTGCGATGACGTTGGGCCTCAGCATGGGTTCCAGTTGGACCCTTCAGGCGGAACGATTCAACGTGTTGTTCATCATTTCCGACGACCTGAGCCCGACGGCGTTGTCCTGCTACGGGAACACGATCTGTCAGACCCCCCATATCGATCGTCTGGCGGCTCGCGGGACGCGGTTCACCCAAGCCTTTTGCCAAGGCACCTATTGTGGGCCGTCGCGGGCCTCGTTCATGTCCGGCTACTACCCTCACGCGACGGGGGTTTTGGGCTACAAGAATCCGCGACCCCAACTCGGAAACCGGCCGATGTGGTCGCAGTACTTCAAAGATCATGGCTATTACTCCGCCCGAGTCAGCAAGATCTTCCACATGGGCGTTCCGGGGGGGATTGAAGAAGGAGGGCACGGAGCCGATGACGCCCCTTCATGGACGGAGCGATTCAATAGTCCGGGTCCGGAGTGGAAGGCGCCGGGCACCGGAGAGACCCTGGAGGGAAATCCGGATGGAAGGAAGCCGGTGGTTGGCGGGAATACCTTCGTGGTGGTTGAGGCCGATGGTGATGACCTCGTGCATTCCGATGGAAAGACCGCCGCCAAAGCCTGCGACTTGATTCGTCACCATCGGAACGAATCGTTCTTCCTGGGGGTGGGTTTTGTTCGGCCGCATGTTCCCTTTGTCGCGCCGCGGGCCTACTATGACCCCTTCCTGCCCTATGAAAAACTGGAGCTCCCCGAGAAGGTGCCGGGCGACTGGGACGATATCCCGAAAGCGGGAATCAACTACAAGACAAGCAAGAACATGCAGATGGACCTCCGTCGCCAGAAGAAGGCCTTGGGTGGCTACTATGCGTCCGTGAGATACATGGACGCTCAGGTCGGGAAAGTGTTGGATGCCTTGGACGAAGCCGGCCTCACGGAACGGACGATTGTTATTTTCACCAGCGATCACGGCTATCATCTGGGGGAGCATGATTTTTGGGCCAAGGTCA
>DEAY01000371.1:0-652 GCA_002348345.1 Verrucomicrobia bacterium UBA2970 | reverse complement strand
AGCATGATTTTTGGGCCAAGGTCAGCCTGCGCGATGAATCGGCAGGGGTACCCCTCATCATCTCAGTGCCCGGAAAAAAGCCAGCGGTTTGCCACTCGCTGGTGGAACTCCTTGATCTGTATCCGACGGTGGCGAATCTGTGTGGTTTGCCCGAGCAAGGTCGACTCCAAGGGAAGGATGTCTCCCTTCTCTTTGATGATCCTCAAGCGGTGGTCAGGGAAGAGGTCTTTAGCGTCGCGCCGATGCGCCAGGGCTTTCTCATCCGTGAACGGGACTGGGCCTACATCCAGTATGGGGAAGACGCCGCCGGCGGCGTCGAGCTGTTTGATCTCCAGCGCGATCCCAAACAATACACCAATCTCGCTCAAGACCCCCGACACCAGGCCCAGCGGAAGCGTCTCCGAGGGAAGCTGGAACGAAAACTAGAGGCGGTACGGCGGAATGATTTACCGGGTCGACAGGGCGCCTAGAGCGAGACCCGCATGCCCCCGTTGCGGGCGGATTCCAAGCTCGCCATCATGACCCGCTGGGTCTTCAGGGCGATATCTCCCCACTGGGGTTCCAGTTGGCCGCTGAGCACGATCTCGCCGAAATTGCGGAACAGCTTGGTCTCCTGAGCGGTCGGATGGCTGCTGCTGTATTCCTGGGTGAT
>DEAY01000452.1 GCA_002348345.1 Verrucomicrobia bacterium UBA2970 | reverse complement strand
CTCAATCAACGGACGGGAGTGACATCGATTGTGGTCACCCACGATCGCCAACTCGCCCTCTCCATCGGCCACCGCATCGCGATCATTCGAGAGGGTCGAATCATCCTGGTTGGCACCCCTGAAGAGGTTCAAAAGGAAAGGGATCCCTTTATTCAGGAATTCCTCCTGGCCGGTCAAACCGCCCACCCATCAGCATCATGAAAAGCACCCTGGAAACCCGACTTGGAATCTTCTTCGCCCTTGCCTTAATCGGTTTATTCATTCTCATGGAAATCGCCGGAGGCCTGAACGTCTTCCATGAAACGGTCTCCGTCGGTGCCCGGTTCAATAACATCCGAGACCTCAAAGAGGGGGATCCCGTGAAAATGGCGGGCGTCGAGATTGGGAACGTCGAATCGATTGGCTTCGCCGATAACCAGGTGCGGATCTCCCTTCGACTCGATGCGGAGAGCGCCTCCGCGGTGAGGACCGACAGTGTCGCGTCGATCCAATTCATGGGACTGATGGGCCAGAACTACGTCGCCATCGAATTTGGCAACAACGGCGTGCCCCTCACTCCGGGTGCCGAGCTCGCCACCCGAGAACAGCCGGACCTCGGCGCCCTGATTTCACAAATTGACGAGGTCGCCCAGGGCATCGAGAGTGTCACCGACACCTTCGGAGGCGATAAGATCGGGGACATGCTTGGTCCCCTGGCAGACTTCCTCAAGGAGAACAAGGACCGGGTGGCCGCCATCATTGAAAACGTTCAGAACTCGTCGGCCCAGCTTGCCAGCGGGGAAGGTACCCTCGGCCGTCTGATCAATGATGAGACCCTCTATGCAACCGCCCTCGAAACCGTGGGCAAGCTCAACCAAACCTCCTCAACCCTCGAGGGCACGCTCGTTGACGCCCAGGGAGTGATCACCGACCTCAGAGCGGGAAAAGGAACCCTGGGCAAACTAGCGACCGATGATGCCCTTTATCAGGAAACCACCGTGGCGATGACCCATCTCCGGGAAATCCTTGAGAAAATCAATCAGGGGGAGGGCAGTGTCGGAAGCCTCGTCAACGACGCAGCCCTCATCGACAACGCCAAGGCGACCCTTCAGAAAGTCGAAAAAGCCACCGAGAGCCTCGAGGATCAGGGACCGCTCAGCGTCATCGGCCTGGCGGTCGGCCGACTCTTTTAGAATCAACCCGAATGGACCCTAAATTAACCCTCGCGTTCCCATGTTAGAACTCTTATCCCAACCCGAGGCCTGGATCAGTCTCCTGACGTTGACGTTTCTGGAGATCGTTCTCGGAATCGACAACATCGTTTTCATCAGCATCCTCGCCGGCAAACTGCCCGAGGCCACCCAAGCGAAGGCCCGAAAAATCGGCCTCGGGCTTGCCCTACTGACTCGCCTCATCCTCCTCTGCGGCCTGGCGTGGATGGTGAAGCTGACCAGCCCCCTGTTCCACGTCATGCAGCATCCCGTCTCTGGACGGGACCTCATCCTACTAATCGGAGGCTTGTTTCTCCTTGGAAAAGCCACCCATGAGATTCACGGTAAGCTGGAGGGCGCCGATGGGGAACAATCCGCAAAGGTCGCTCCAACCTTTGTCAGCATCATTGTTCAGATCATGTTGTTGGACATCGTGTTCTCTCTGGATTCGGTGATCACCGCCGTGGGCATGGTCGACGAGATCGCCATCATGGTGACGGCCGTGATTGTGGCGATGATTGTCATGCTGATCTTTGTCGACACCGTGAGTTCGTTCATCGATCAGCATCCCACATTCAAGATCCTCGCCCTGAGTTTTCTCATTCTCATCGGATTTGTCCTCGTCCTCGAGGGCGTGCATCGAGAGATTCCCAAAGGCTATATCTATTTTGCCATGGCCTTCTCCTTCGGAGTCGAGATGATCAATCTCAAAATCCGCAAGAAGAAGACGGCCAAACTCGAGCTTCGAAAGCCGTTTCGATGAAATGAGTTTCGCCGACCTCAAGGTGCAGTATGACGCCCTCTGCCGAGAGATTGCCGAACACGAACACGCCTACTACGTTCTCGCCCAACCCAAGCTCTCCGATCAAGCCTTTGATCGGCTCTACCGCCAACTGGTCGATTTCGAGTCGGACCATCCTGATCTGAAATCGCCCGACTCTCCGACCCAACGGGTGGGAGGGCAACCGCTTGAGGGGTTCACCTCGGTCCGGCACCAGGTCCCGATGATGAGCCTCGACAACACCTATTCGCAGGATGAGGTGAGGGATTTCGTCAATCGCGTCTCGAAACTCCTTCCCGAGGAAACGCTTGATTGGACCGTGGAGCCCAAGGTCGACGGCGTCGCCCTGAGCCTCCGCTATGAACAGGGGCGCTTGGCCCTGGGAACAACCCGGGGCGACGGGATCCAGGGGGACGACATCACCGCCAACATTCGAACCATCCGCAGTGTCCCCCTGACGCTTGCCACGGGCGACGCCTCCCCGCCCGAACGCCTTGAAGTACGCGGCGAGGTCTTCATGACCAAGGAGGGCTTCGCCAAGCTCAACGCGGAACGACGGGAGGCGGGAGAGCCCTCCTTCGTGAATCCCAGAAACTCGGCGGCCGGCTCACTCAAACAACTGGACCCCCAACTGGTTGCCGCTCGTCCCCTCGACATCATCGTTTATGCAATCGCCCGGTTCCAGGCGACCGCCCAGCCCTCCCCGGCGTCCCAACTCGACTCGCTTGAATGCCTCCGGCAATTCGGGTTCAAAACCCCTGACCGGATCTGGCACTGCCACAGCGCCGACGACCTGCTCCGGGTGATTGAGGAGTTGGGTCATCTCAAACATTCGTTCGCCTACGAGACCGACGGCGCGGTGATCAAACTCAATCGGATCGCCCTCCACCAACGAGTCGGCGCGACGGCCAAAGCCCCGCGCTGGGCCATGGCCTTCAAGTATGCCGCCGAGCAAGCCGAAACCATCCTCAGCGCGATCACGATTCAGGTCGGGCGCACCGGAGCCCTCACGCCGGTCGCCGAACTCGAACCGGTCTTCGTCGGTGGCACCACGGTCAGCCGGGCGACGCTGCACAACGAGGAGGAACTTCGACGCAAAGATATTCGGATCGGAGACACGGTCGTGGTCGAGAAAGCGGGAGAGATCATCCCTGCCGTGGTCCGGGTCGTCATGGATCAGCGACAACCGGATGCCGCACCCTTCGAGTTTCCAGGCGTCTGTCCCGAATGCCAAACGCCGGTGACCCGTGAGGAGGGGCAGAAGGCTGGCGGCGTGGTGATCCGCTGTGAGAACCCCGACTGCCCCGCCCAGGTCCGCGAACGGCTGGAACACTGGTGTTCCCGGGGTGCGATGGACATCGAGGGGGGGGGACAGGTTCTCATCCAGAAACTTGTGGAGCGGGGCCTCGCCTCCAATCTCGCGGAACTCTATCAGCTCAAACTGGAGGAAGTCGCCGCGCTCGAGCGCATGGCCGAGAAGTCCGCACAAAACTTCCTCGACGGTCTCGAAGCGAGCAAACAACGTGATCTCTGGAGACTGGTCTTTGGTCTTGGCATCCTTCATGTCGGGGCTGGCGTCGCCAAGACGCTCGGCCAGAACTATCCCGATCTCTTCCAGTTGATGGATGCGACGGAGGACCAACTGGTCGCGATCGATGAAATCGGCGAGGTGATCGCGGCTAGCCTGGTCAACTGGTTTGGCGAACCAGCGCATCAGGAACTGATCGCCAAACTGGAGCGAGCCGGCCTCAATTTCAAGTCGGCCCTGTATCAACCCGAAATGACCTCCGGACCTTGTTCGGGTCAGATCTTCGTTCTCACCGGAACGCTTCCAACCCTCACTCGATCCGAGGCCAGCGCCAAGATCGAGAAGGCCGGGGGAAAGGTCAGCTCCAGCGTCAGCAAGAAGACCGACTTCGTCGTTGCCGGCACCGAAGCTGGGTCCAAGCTGGAGAAGGCCAAGAAACTTGATCTCAGGATTCTTTCGGAAGATGAGTTTCTAGACCTTATCCGCCAGGAACCCGACTCCGCCCCATCCCGGTAAGATCGCCCGAAACCCACCTGGTTGACGGGCAGGATTCTCTCTCTAGAGGGAACCTCCGCCATCCACCCCATCTCTCATCTGCCCGTCCCTCAATCGTTCTCCTCCTCCATATCGAGCGTTCCCCCAAGCTCAAATCCCTTCCGTCCTATCCTTTCCAATCCGTCGTCCCCTCCCTAGTCTGATTCCATGAGACAACGAGTTTCCCTGTTCCTGGCGCTTCTCACTTCCTTCCTGGGTCCGCTGGCCGCCGCCCCTTCGCTCTTCATCGAGGGTTACCCGGACCGGCTCAGCTACGGTCCCGGAGACACCGTCACCTTCCACACATCGACCTCCGCCTCATCCTATGATTTTTTCATCGAACGGATCGGACCCATGGCGCAACGAGTCATGCACCGAACCGGGATTCCAGGGGCCTCTCATCCCGTCCCCGAGAACGCCTCGAGTCATGGGTGTCAATGGCCGGCCGGCCATCAATTCCGGATCCCCGGCGACTGGCGCTCGGGTTACTACCAGGTCACGCTTCAAGTCCAAGATCGGGGCGGCCCCTTCGTTCAACGAAACGAACGAACCGCCACCAGTCGAATGTTTTTTGTGGTCCGATCCCATGCGCCGGGGAAAACCTCCAGGATCCTTCTCCAACTCACCACCAACACCTACAACGCCTACAACAATTGGGGTGGATCCAGCCTCTACTCCTACCACGGCCGTGCCAAGCTCCAAGGCCAGCGCGTCTCCTTCAATCGGCCGCTCGCCGGCTTCTTTGGTAACTGGGAAAAACCCTTTGTCATCTGGGCAGAGGACAATGGCTATCCGATTGACTATGCCGTGAATTCCGATCTCGAACTGAGGCCGGAACTGCTGGACGCCTACCGCCTGGTCCTGAGTGTCGGCCACGATGAGTATTGGTCCGCCTCCATGCGGGACCATCTGGAAGCCTACATCCAAAAAGGGGGGAACGTGGCCTTCTTCAGCGGTAACAGCGTTTGCTGGCAAGTACGGACCGAAGAGGCGGGCCGGGCACTCACGTGCTGGAAACAATGGTACAACTGGGATCCACAGTTTCGCACGACTGATCACCGCACCCTTTCGACGCTCTGGAGTCACCACCTCGTCAATCGTCCCGAAAACCAACTCACCGGGGTCGGCTTTCTCTGGGGAGGCTATCACCGCAGTCACGGACAGTTCATGGACGGATCCGGTGCGTTTACCGTTCATCGTCCCCAACATTGGCTCTTCGAAGGGACCACCCTCAAAGCCGGAGGATCGTTCGGCGGCGCGGACTCGATCGTGGGCTACGAGTGTGACGGGTGCGAAATGATCTGGAAGGATGGCCTCCCCTTCCCGACTCACCGGGATGGCACCCCTGAGGGATTCACCATTCTGGCAACGGCACCCGCCCGGTGGCATCCGGACGACAGCCTCTGGTATGAACGCTTCGAGAAAGGCCGCGTCGGAGCAGCCGTCATGGGGAGCTACACCAAGGGAGGCACGGTCGTGACGGTGGGGACGACCGATTGGTCTCACGGTCTTGCGGGAAAGGACCCGATCGTGGAACGAATCACCCATAACATTCTCAATCGCCTGAGCCGGGACTAACGCCACACCTCACCCTAGAGACTCGCTCCGCTCGGCACCGATGGGTTGACTTTTTGATCGAGCCTCTCAAGCTGGCTCGAAGTCAGAACAAAACAAACCGAAAGGAAAGCGAAGCGATGCCCGCAATGCACGAGGTCGATTATCGAATCTATGGTGAGGAAATGCAGTTCGTTGAGGTCGAGTTGGATCCTCAAGAGGCGGTGGTCGCCGAAGCCGGCGGCATGATGTACATGGAGGAGGGGATCGAAATGGAGACCATCTTCGGGGACGGCTCCCAGCAGCAGAGTGGTTTTCTCGGCAGCCTGATGAGCGCCGGCAAACGCCTGCTCACGGGAGAATCATTGTTCATGACGGTTTTCCTGAATCGCGGCATGGGAAAACAACGAGTTTCCTTCGGAGCGCCCTACCCGGGCAAAATCATCGCCGTTCACCTCGCTGAATTGGGAGGCGAGTTGATCACACAAAAAGACTCCTTCTTGTGCGCCGCCAAGGGCGTCAGCATCGGAATCGCTTTCCAGAAGCGCCTGGGCGCAGGCCTGTTTGGGGGGGAGGGCTTCATCATGCAACATCTCCAGGGGGATGGGTGGGCCTTTGTCCATGCGGGGGGAACCCTCTATGAAAAGGAACTCCATGCCGGAGAAACGCTTCGGGTCGACACGGGATGCGTGGTGGCCTATCAAGCCACTGTGAATTTCGATATCCAATACGTGGGTAAGATCAAGTCGGCCTTGTTCGGTGGGGAAGGACTCTTCTTCGCCACACTTCGAGGCCCCGGCAAGGTATGGCTCCAATCCCTCCCCCTCAGCCGCCTCGCCGGCCGAATCATCAGCGCCGCCCCTCGAACGGGATCCGGCGGAAAAGGGGAAGGTTCGATCCTGGGCGGAATCGGGGGGCTTCTCGATGGAGACAACCGCTGAGGGACCGGCCGCTTCTTAAGGCCGGCTCGATCAATCCGACACCCCCTATGATGTTGGCCTCCTTCGCCTCTGACCTCGCCCAGCCCCTCGCCCTTCTCTTCCTGCTTGGGGTTGGGACCACGATCATGGCCTTTCGCCGCAAACAATGGAGAAGTGCCTTCGCTCTTCTCATCATTTTGGGGCTGTTTTTCACCATCGGGGCAACTCCGGTCCCCGCCCGGCTCGCGGCGCGTCTGGAAACCCCCTTCGTTCTCCCCGACTGGGATGCGGTTCCCGAAGCGGACGCGATCGTCATCCTGGGGGCCGCCCTCACGCAATCGGATCACGATCTCAACGGATTCAATCTCAAGCGGGAAACCGATCGCATCATCACGGGATTCGAACTCGCTCGCCGAAATAAAGCAAAGGCGCTGGTCTTCGGCGGAGGCCCCGGCAAACACAGTGAAGGCGTTCAATCCGAGGGCGAACAAATGCAGCGGTGGTTCGAAGGCTGGCAACTCGCGACCCTTCCCACCTACGTGCTTCCCGGTAATAGCAATACCTACGACGAAGCCCGCCGAACCCAGGCGCTCGCCACGGAACAGGGTTGGACTTCAATCCTCCTCGTGACGTCCGCAACCCACATGAGCCGGGCCCAGGCGACTTTTCAAGCGACCGGAATTCAAGTCATTCCCGTCGCCTGCGATTTCGAAGGAACTTCCTACCTTCAGCGAACCGGGGGTTGGGCAATCCTGCCCAAGCCCACGAGCTTCTATCTCATGAAGGTCTATCTCCATGAAATCATCGGGTGGCCCTACTATCGCCTTCGAGGATGGCTTGTCGATCCCAAGCGGTTCATCGGCTAGGATCGACCACCCGGTCGGGTGGCTCCCTCTCGTTCCCCGGGTTCTCTTGCCCCCTTTATTCCTGATCCACTCGAACCCAGCGTTTTGCCTTCATCTCAAATCTCGGCAACAACCCCTGTGACACCACCCGCACCGGGATCCTGAGCGCAAGGCTCTTGCGTAGCTCCTCCTCGAGTCGTCGTCGAACGGGTTCATCGCCCTTTTCCCCTGCCTCGACCTCAATGGCCAATTCGAGTTCCGCCAGACTCCGCCGCTCGGAAACGATCGCTTGGTATTCGATCACCCCACCGCACCGCCGAACGATCTCATCGATGGCACTCGGAAAGACATTGACGCCCCGGATGACCACCATGTCGTCGACTCGTCCGATGATGCCGCCCTCCAACGCTAAATGATAGCGTCCACAAACACAGGGTTGCCGAGCCGCCAGCTCGACCAAATCGCCCGTGCGGTAACGGATCAGGGGCGATCCCAATCGTCGAAGGGTCGTGAGCACCAGTTCGCCCCGCGTCCCGGGCTGAACCGCGAGACCTCCTTCACGATCCACGACCTCCGCCAGATACGAAGTCTCATTGAGATGAAGCCTTCCCGGCATCTCGGGGCACTCATAGGACACCGGACCGGTTTCGGTCATTCCATGGTGGTCAAAGACCGAAGCGCCCGGCCAAAGCTGCTTCAAGCGATCCCTCACCGCCGGCAAACTCCCTCCGGGTTCGCCGGCGACCAAGAGACGACGCAGGGGAAGCCCCTCGGTTTCCACCCCTCGTTCCCGGGCCGCCTCGCCCAGCCGGATGGCGTAGGTCGGGGTGCACCCCAGAACGGTGATTTGATTCTTCACCAACACCTGAAGCCGGGTTTCCGTCGTCATCCCGCCCCCGGAGAGACTGAAGCTTCCCATCTTGAGCGCCGCTTCAAAGGCCGACCAAAAGCCGAGAAAGGGACCGAATGAAAACGCAAAAAAGAATCGGTCGGCCTGCTCCAACCCAGCGGCCCGCATCACTTCAACCCAGTCGTCGACGATGCCGTCCCAGCTCGAGGTGGTGTCCAGCCAACGCATGGGCTTTCCCGAGGTTCCACTGGTTTGATGGCAGCGCGTGTATCGGGTCAGAGGGTAGGTGAGATTGGTGCCATAGGGCGGGTTCTGCTCCTGATCGGCAACCCACTCTTCCTTAGTCGTGAAGGGAACCGTTTCCTGGAACGCGGCCAAGGACGCCAGGGGAAGGCGCAGGGCGGATAATTTGCTCCGGTAAAAGGGATTCGACTCCGAAACCTCGGCCAGCAGTGCGTTTAAACGCTCCAACTGAATCGCCTCAAGATCCTGACGAGACGGATGGATGATGGAGGCCGAATCCCCCACAAGATCACTCCCGATCAATCATCGACCCTGACCCCCGCGGGCAGGGAACGAATCAACGTAAACGACCTTTGGTTTGGCGGGCCCGGGATTGGGCTTGAAGAGGGTCACCAACATGCCCCCCGTCGCAGCAAGTATAATCCCGAGGAAAAACTGAGGTTTCACCGAACCCCATCCTCCCGCGGGCGGATGGAGGATGATGGCAACCAACGCATTGATCACCGGCGCACCGGCGAAAATAATCGACATCACCACCGCAGGCGTTCCCTTGGCGCCAAAGGC
Organism: Verrucomicrobia bacterium UBA2970; assembly: GCA_002348345.1. Classification (GTDB taxonomy): domain Bacteria; phylum Verrucomicrobiota; class Verrucomicrobiia; order Limisphaerales; family AAA164-E04; genus UBA2970. The sequence continues at coordinate 24,614 of DEAY01000452.1, read as the reverse complement.
CAGAAGGACACCAAACGCCCCCACCGCCCCGAGGATGCCCGCGACCAGGGACCACCACATTCCCGAACCCGTGTAGCCACTGAACGCGGCCCCCTTGTACATGAGCAATGCCAGCGGTGCGAGAACAGCGGTCAAAAAGTAGGCGATCCCGACAAAGAGAAACGCCTTGTAACGACCGTTTTCCGGATCTCCCATGGTGACTTGTCCCTTGTGCAAGAGAATGCCGTAGAGTCCCCAACAAAAAACCGTGAGAAGTGCGAAATAGAGCCAGGTCATGCCTGGTCCAGATGATGTTTCAGTGCCCATAACCTTTTCTCCTGCCTAATCCTAAAAACCCACCTTAATCAACCCCCATTGAGAACTCAATCGCGATCGGCTTCACCGCGTTCCTCAATGGGCCTTTCGTTCCCACTGCGTTCCCCGTTCTCGGTCACGTGTAACCGATCCGCGAGCTCTGAAGGAAGCTCATGCGCCTTCATCCGACCCGATCCATCGCGGCGAACACAAACCACGGTAATCGCCCCGACCGCAGCCAGCCCCCGATCGGGATCCCCCACCCGACGGAGCTCGAAACCGTAGGTCAACGATTTGGGTTTCTTTTCTCTCACGGTCAGCTCGATCTCCACTTCGTCTTCAAACCGGAAAGGCCGTCGAAAGTCCGCCTCGGCTCGGACACGGGGAAGACCCAGCGCGGGGTCCAGTTCGTTCAACGTCACGGAGTATCCGAGGCTCCGGATGAAGGCATGTTCCGCCGATTCCATGAATCGGAAAATGGCCGAAAAATGCATGATCCCCGCCATGTCGGTATCGGCAAACTCGACCCTTCTTCGATAGACAAAGCGGCTCATCCTCTCCGTCCCTTCCGGTCCGCCTCACCCCTCAGGACTCGTTCATAGACCTCCACAATCGACGTGGCCATGGCATCGACATGGTAGCGATCCCGAACCGCGTTCCTCCCCGACTCTCCCAGCGCTCGTGCCCGTTCCGGATCCAGGAGCAGGGACTCCAGGCCATCGGCCAAAGACAAGGGATCGCCCGGTTCACAGAGGATGCCTCCCCCCGTGCCCTCCACCACCTCCGGAAAGGCCGCGTGACGCGGTTGCACCACGGGAACTCCTGCCGCCAGCGCCTCGATCACGTAAAGACCGAATGTCTCCCCATACAATGCCGGGGTCGAAAAGACCGTCAGATCGCGAAAAAAACTCACCTTCTCCTCACGCGAAAGATTGGGGCAAAACTCGACCGAGTCGAGCAGGTTCAACCGATCCAAGCGCGCCTTGATCCGATCGACGAGCGATTGATCACTAGGCCCCAGCCCGCCACCCACCTTTAATCGAAGCGAGCTCGTTCGCTCCCGCCCCTTGAGCTCGATGAAGCTCTCCACCAGGGTCGGCAACCCCTTGTCCTCACACATGCGGGCGAAGTAACCAAGGACCGGGGGAGCCGTCGGAGCCGAGGTCGGTTCGTAACCCTCCAGGCTGATGCCATTGGGCACGACTGCCAATCGCCCTTGATCAAACTCCATCCGGCTTTGCATCAACTCTCCGAAATACTGGCTGGGTGAAATGAACCCATCGACCTCGGCACTTCGTTCCCGCACAACCTCCCACGCCTGCCTCGAATTATGAGCGGGAAGCGCATCGAGAAAAAAATCCTCGCCCTGCATGGTGACCACCACCGGAACCCCCAGCGCTTCACGAAGTCGTCGAACCAGTCCCAAGAGAAGGATGTTGGAGAGGTTGATAATGTCGGGCCGATCCTGCCCTTTGAGCCAATCAATCAACTGGTTGAGCTCCCGCGCCTGGTTCCCTTCCTCTCCCTTCAACATGGAGACCGTGAGATCGCCAACCTGTTCCGGTCGGGTCTGGCTGGCGAAACGACCGGTCGCCTTCAGCAGCCAGGGGGCGTCCAACCATCGGGTCCAACTCCGAGGCATCCGCCGAAACCAGGCCGACTTTTCCTCAAGGTAGACATTGATCCCGCCAAAAAAAATGGGGGTCCCCCGCGTCTGGTCGGGCTCGTCGAGGGTCATCGGAAGGTAGAGGGGAATCAGGGTCGAAGAGTGCCCCTGCCGTCGGAAGGCCCCGACCAAGGCGTTGTCCCGAAAACACGCCCCGCAATACATTCCCCCGGCGCCCGGAGTGATCTGGAGGATATTCATTCCAAGCCTGCCACGGTCGCTCCTCCGGTCCGACCCTCAAACCGCGACTTCCATTTCGGGAGCCGGAGCCCCGTATGAGAGCTCGCTGGGGATCGGAGCAAAGTCCTCGACGGCCTTCCACAATCGCGAAAAATCCTTGTTCACGTCCCCCGAGAGACAATCGGTCACATCCCCGGCGAGCTCGGGATACCGGGCGGTCAAATCCTTGAAGCTGAAGTCCGGATCGTAAAACGCGTAGACCAACTTACGCATGTTCTCGATCCCTTGAATCATGACCTGAGAATACTCGGTGAACTGCGATGGTTTCAAACTCCCCTCACTCAAGGCACGATCCACGTTTTCCCCTGCCAACACGCCGCTCTTCAGAGCCAGGAGCAGGCCGGAGGAAAACACGGGATCGAGAAAGCCGAAGGCGTCCCCAACGAGCAGCAGGCCCTCCTCGGCGCAGAACTCAGACCGAAAGGTGTATTCGCTCGTGACGTGGTGTTTGCCCACTTGCGCACCCGGGGCCAGGTGTTCCTTGATCCACAAGTTCTGCCCGATCTCCCGCTCAAAGATAGCGGCCGGCTCCTTCACCCCGTCTCGGGTGAGATAGTTGCCCTCCGCCACCACCCCGACGCTCACCATATCATCGTGCTGAGGGATGTACCAAAACCAACCCTTCTCCGGGACGAAGGCAACCGTGGTGGCCCCCGCATCAATTCCCTCGTCTCGCATGGCGCCCCGGTAGTAGGTCCAGATGGCGACCTTGTTCAACTTGGGATCCCGCTTGCGCCACCGTTTCCGAGTCGCGGCGAAGGCCTCCTTCCCGGAACAATCCAGGGTCATGGGGGCCCGCCACTCGACCTCACGGCCATCCTTGCATTTCGCCCTCACCCCCCTCGTCACCCCCGCTTCGCAAATCAGCGATTGGACCGCCACCTCCTCCTCGACGACCGCCCCCTTCGATCTGGCGTTGTCCATCAGCATCTCGTCGAACTCGGACCGCAGGACCTGCCAGGTCTGAGCCACATCGTCGTCATAGCGCGAGGAAAAATAGAACGGTTGAGACGCCTTCCCGGAGGGAGCCACAAATTGAACGCTGTATTTCTTGATAAAGGGCGAGCGTCGCATTCGATCAACCAACCCTAGCCGCTTGAGCGGGTGGTAGGTGAAGGGAATCATCGACTCTCCGACCTTGTAGCGAGGAAAGCGATCCCGTTCAAGGACAAGCACCCTTCGACCCGCCTCCGCCAACACCGCCGCAGCGCTGCTGCCCGCCGGGCCCGCCCCGATAACGATGACGTCATATTCTGTGTGATCAGTCATATCCCAATCTACGGCCTCAACACCGCTTATCAAATTCACGGGCCGTAAGAATTTCGATCACCTCCGCGAGAACCTCTCCCGACTCGGTCGACAACACATTCAAGCGTCCGTATCGCACCGCAGCGGGTGCATCGTGGAGGAGTTCCTCCATGAACGCCACTCGCCCGATCCGGAAAAACCCCTGGGGTTGACTCGAGTAGCGCACCGCGCAGTCCTCGAGAACCTGACCCAGTGGAATTCGACCTTCCTGAATCAATCGTTGGGCCGGCAGGCCAAGGCCATTCAGGTGGATGCTGATCACGCCGTATTCCACGGGTTGGGAGGTCAACTCGGTCGACAACAGAACTTCCCGTTCGATTCGATCCTCCGTCTGACGGCTCGACAATCGCTGCAATCGGAGCCGATCGCGGTAAAACCGCTGCAGCGTGGAGGTCATGTCGGAATCATGAACCAGAAGGGATTGAAACGGCTCCGGCATCGACCCGGGAAGCACAGGTTCCATGGGGGGAAGCACCACGCCTCGACGCTCGAACGCCTCCAAAAGCAACCCCTCCACGGAGGTCGGCACTGAGGTCGGACGGGCGCTCTGTTCCCTAAGCATACCGTGCATTTCGGTGTTCCGGTAAAAAGAACTCATGGAGGAGTCGATCGACCTGAAGCAATCCTTCCCGGTTCAATCTCAATTCATCCCCGTCGACTGACAAGAATCCCCATTTCCGGATACGGTCGATGGGTTCGGCAAAGCGCTCAAGCACATCGGTGCCAAACTTATCGTTGAAGTAGCTGCACCGAGAGCGACCTAGTTTGAGTTGCAGAATAAACTCCCGAATCAGTCGTTCATCAGCGCTCGGGGTCAGCCCCCGATAAACCGGCAGCTTCCCGTCCAGGATCGCGTTGACGTAGGGTTCGAAGTCATGTTGATTCTGGTAGTGAGTGCCCCCTATGTGGCCAAAGGACGCAACCCCAAGGGCCAGCAAATCGGCTCCCGCCCACAACTGATCCCGATAAACAAAGGAGGTCTTGCTCTTGTCCTTGACGGCCGTGTAGGCACTCCCCACCGTGTAACCGGCTTCCTCCAGCGCGTGGAAGGCCTCCTTCACCCAACGGCGCTTGGTCTCCCAATCCGCCACCGGTGCGACCAACTTTCCGGCCTCCTTCATCTCCTTGTAGATCGTGGTATTGTAAGGAACCTCCATCTGATAGATGGTCACACTGTCGGGGCTGAGTGCCAGGGTTTTCTCGATGCATCGCCGCCAGTTTTCTTCGGTCTCCTCGACCATTCCGGCGATGAGATCAATATTGATCTGTGGAAATCCCAATTCACGGGCATCGCCGTAGGCCCTTTCGATCTCCCGACTGCGATGAGCCCGTCCGTTGATCTCCAGAATGTGATCATCAAAGTTCTCGATGCCCAAACTCAATCGGGTCACACCGAGTTCCCGGATCGCCTTGAGCTTGTGGGAGGTCAGCGTCCCCGGTTCGCATTCAAAAGTGACTTCGCGAACCCGATCCCATGGAAGCACTCCCTTCAACTCTTGGGTCAATTGCGTCAGTTGGTCCACGGAGAGGTAGGAGGGTGTCCCCCCCCCGAAGTAGACAAAATCAAGGGACCGGTCACCGATAAACGGTTGCCTCCGGTAACACTCCAACTCCTTGACGGCAGCCTTGAGGTAGCCATTGATGGCCGCGGCGTTCTTGTCCGTATACACCCGGAAATAACAAAAATGACAACGCTTCCTACAGAACGGAATATGTAGGTAGAGGCCCAGGGGGGTCCCAGGTTCGGGAGGACGAGCAATCGCGCGTTCGAAGTCATCGACCCCCTCCTTTTTCCAGAATGAGAAGGGCGGATAGTTTGACACAAAATAGTTACCGACCGTCGTCCTCTTCTCTTCAGCAGCCTGCCCGGAAGGTGCCGTTGTCGTGTCAACCGGTTGACTCATTTCGCTCATGTGTTCATTGCCCAAAGGCATAAACCAATCCATCTTCCCCACCGACCACAATCCACTGATCAATCACCGCCGGAGAGGCGATAATCGATTCTCCGATTTCGTAGGACCAGAGTTCCTTTCCCTCACTCAGGGAGATCATGTAAAGAAGCCCGTCACTGGAACCCACAACGACTTTGTCCTGAGCCACCACCGGAGAGCTGTCGACCTTGCCACGGGTCGGAAACCTCCATCGATCTTTCCCGCTTTCTCGATCCAAACAATGAACACGCTTATCGCGTCCCCCGACAACCACCGACTTGGCGGTCACCGCCGGGGACGAATAAAATGGAAAATTTCGATCCCGATAGGTCCACTTGAGCGCCCCTTCGTTGAGATCGACACAAAGGAACTCGCTCTCGTAATGCCCCACGTAGACCCGGTTTTCCACCATCGCAGCAGAACCGGGAATGTAGGCACCCGCCTCGATCTCCTTGACCTTCTTGCCAGTCTCCAGGGCAATCACGTGAAGCAAGGCATCGCAACCTCCGAACACCGTTTTTCCATCGGAGACCGCCGGTGCCCCGTTGATGTAGTTTCCGGTTTCATACTTCCAGATCCCTTTCCCCGTCTCGGCGTCGACGCAATGGAGAAAGTAATCGTAGCTCCCCGTGACGATCCAGGTTGATTTTCCATCAGGGGATTCGACCCAATTGGGGGCCCCGAGAATCTGATCTTCCGTTTCGTATTTCCAGAGCGGTTTCCCCGTCGCCTGATCCAATGCGTAGAGAAACCCATCACCAGACCCCACGAATACCCGGCCCTCCAAAACCAGCGGCGAGGACTCAATCATACCATCGGTTTCCCACTGCCATTTTTCCTGGCCGGTCGCCAAATCAATCGCGTAGACCTTGCCGTTATCGGCCCCAATAAAAACCACGCCATCTACGATGGCCGCAGAGGACCGGATCGGATCACCAATCGAAAAGGTCCAGCGAAGCTTGGGTTGATCCGGCAACTTCGCAGGGCTTACCCCGGTGAGCGAGGGACCTCCCCGGAACATCGGCCACGTCTCTTTCGTCGCCGAACCCGGTTTCGCCTCCACCCAAACTGAATTCCCGAGGCCGGCTAGCAACACCACACCCCAGAACAAATGCTGAAACTGTTTCCTCATACCATTCGCCCACCGGGACCTATCCCACCGCACTCCACATGGAAGTCCCAGGTTCCCGTCCTTCAACTCCCGACAGAACTATTCTACAAGCCAAGCGGCATGGCAACGAAATAATACCTATACGTATCATTTTGTCCGCACCCGATTCCAGCCCAATCGATCCTTGAAAAAAAATGGACGCCGGAGATTTCTCCGACGCCCATCTTCAACCTAACAACCAATTTTTACGGCGGTCCTGTGAGTCACCGTTTCTCAATAGACAGAGTACACTAACAACTACACCCTCTTTGACTCCACATAACTCAATCCGTTCAAAAAATGTCGAGATCACCCTCATCCTGGGCAAAAAGGCCTTGGATTCTAACAGTAATCAAACTCTAAACGCCTTAATACGAGTTATTTACATAATATCTCCCTGAAACGGGACCGGCTGCTTGCATCGATGGGAGGGCGTTCGCTAACCAACCGAATGACGGCTCGTATGAACTCTCCTCGGCAAATCTCCGATTTCATCCAAGGATAATCTGGCATTGTCCATCGGCGGGGGATTAAATCCGAGGCAGTTCGGCGCGGACCCAACGGCCTAGGGGCATGATCCCAAGGAGAGACCCTGACCGGGTTCCCGCGCCCAATCACCTGGAAGATGCGAATCACCAACTTAAATCCCCGCGAAGATATCGGAGCAAGCTGCTGGCATTTGGAGCTGGAAGGGCACGGCCTATTGATGGATGCCGGGGTGCACCCTAAACTCAGCGGCCGAGAGGCTCTGCCTCGATTCGGCGTCATCCGCGATGGTGTCGTCGACACCATCGCGATCACCCATTGCCATCACGACCACGTCGGCTCGCTTCCGGTAGCCATCCGCCACTTCCCCGATGCCCATGTCATGATGTCGGAATTGAGTTATTTCATTGTGGAACGGGTCCTCCACAACTCCGTCAACGTCATGAAACGTCAGCGAGACGAACTGGGAATCGCTGACTACCCCTTCTACACCCACCGCGAGCTCGATGATATTGCCTACCTCTTCCAGGGCTACAAATACAATCGGGAAATCGAGTGGGCAGGGCAAAAACGAGTGCCGCCCGGAAGCCAATCACCCACCCTGGAATTCTTCGACGCAGGGCACGCCCTCGGCTCCGCAGGGTTGATGGTGAGGGGGGAGCATGAAACCCTCTTCTACACGGGCGATGTCTGCTTCGGGGACCAAACCCTTCTCAAGGGCGCTCGCTTCGAGGACATCAAAGCGGACGTGCTTATCCTCGAGACAACCCGGGGGGCGCGGGAAGTTCCGGCGGGCTTCACCCGCCGACACGAAGCTGAGCGGCTGGCGAGTGAGATCCAAAGGGTCATCGAACGTCGCGGCAATGTCTTGATCCCGACCTTCGCCCTGGGGAGAACCCAAGAGATCCTGGCCCAATTGGCGCTCATGATAAGGGAGGGAAAGCTCTCCGAACAGCCCATCTACATCGGTGGATTGGGTCGGGTATTCACCGAGATCTACGACCTCCAAGCCCATCGCGTTCACCGGAATCACAGCAGCCTCAGCCTTCATGAGGCCCTCAACCTGGTCGTCCTGGACCGCAAACAACTGGACAACATGAAACTCAAAGGCAGCCGTCTCTTCGTCGTCACTGCGGGGATGATGACGGAACACACCCCGGCGCACGAGTTAGCGCTCCGATTGGTGGAAGATGAGAAGCAAGCGATCTTCTTCGTCGGTTACGCGGATCCCGACACCCCTGCCGGGCGCTTGCGTGCCGCAGAGCATGGTGAGACGTTTCACTTCAGTGAGTCGGGCGGAAACCTGACCCGGCATTGTGATTTGCAAGAATTCGATTTGACGGCCCACGCGAATCGCGACGAGCTGTTGGAGTTCGTCGGACAAGTGTCGCCTCACACGGTCATTCTCGGACATGGCGACCAAGAAGCCCGCGCCTGGTTTGCCGGTGAAATCGCCAAAAAACACCCCAAGATGAAGGTTCTCCAACCCGGTCCAGAGGAGTGCGTCGAAGCCTAGGATGAAGGATAGGCCCACCCCCCCAGACCTCTCCTAGATATGCTACGCTTTCGCCTCTTTGGATTTCCAGTCAGCGTCGATTGGTTTTTCTGGTTAACGTGTTTTCTTCTCGGGGGGGGACTCCGGATGCAATCGACACGCGACCTTCCTGATATCCTACTTTGGACGATTGCCGTCTTTTTCTCAATCGTCATTCACGAGCTGGGTCATGCGTTCGTGGGAAAAAAGAATGGAGTCCTCCCGGCGATTCATCTTCATGGCCTAGGTGGGGTCACTGTCTTTCCCGGCGCGGCCTTCTCCCGTCGACAGAATATTGCGGTCAGTGCCGCTGGTCCGGCAGCGAGTTTGGCCCTAGGCCTCTTGACCTTGGTCATTGCCTCGGTCTTTCAGCCCCAATCCTCAGGGGCGATTGCCCTCCTGCGCTACTTGCTCTGGATTAATTTCTTTTGGACCTTGATCAATCTGCTCCCCATTCTGCCCCTCGATGGGGGCCAAATCATCAGGGACATTCTTGGTCCCGCCCGACAGGAAATCACCCGCTGGGTCGGCGTGATTTGCGCCGCCGCGGTGGCCTTGTGGGCCTTTGAACAGGGACTGATCTTTCTCGGGTTGATGCTGGCCTATCTTGGCTTCATGAATTACCAGGGTCCCCACCGGGATCCCAGGGCTTAGGAACGACCTGAGAAGGGGCGACGCCTTACCGAAGCCATCCACCCCCGACAGTGGACACCGAAGTGAACCGTCTTCCGGGGACTGTCTCCGCATCGACATCCGGGAATTGCAATTATTCTCCTTTGAGCTCATCGTTGTGACATTCATGGGTCACCAACCGTCAATTCTCGTTGGAATCTGGTTTCTGGCGACTCTTTCAATTCAAGGAGGGCAAACGGGTTTATCGTTTGATCTCTTCGAACGGTCCATTCGACCCGTTCTAGTTGAGCACTGTTACGAATGCCATTCGGCGGAGGGCAAACGACTCAAGGGGGGCCTCCGGTTGGACACCCGGGAGGGCCTTCGCATGGGGGGGGATCATGGCCCCGTCATCAACCTTCGGGATCCTGAGTCCAGTCGACTCCTCCATGCTCTGCGCTACCAGAACGACCTCGAGATGCCTCCCAAGGGGCGCCTTCCCGATCAGGTGATTGAAGCCTTCGAGACTTGGATCACCAGGGGCGCACTCGACCCCCGGACGTCGACCCCAACCCCTCCGAGTGACACCTCCCGGGAACGACGCCCTCTATGGTCGCTGCAGCCCCTCCGGCAACCGGGAATCCCCACGGTCGAGAAGGCGGACTGGCCCCGGGAACCGCTGGACCATTTTATTCTCTCAGGGCTCCAGGCTCGTCATTTGTCGCCGAGCCCAGACACCGACCCACACACCTTTCTCCGACGCCTCACATTTGATCTCGTCGGCCTTCCGCCCCGCCCCGATGAAATCGAGGCATTCGTCGACCTCGCCACCCGGGATCCCGATCGCGCGATCGAAGAAAAAGTGGATCAACTCCTCGCCTCCCCGTTCTTCGGGGAACGTTGGGGGCGGCATTGGATGGATGTGGCTCGCTACGCCGATTCCAATGGTCAAAGCCGAGATGTCTTGTTCCCTCACGCCTGGCGTTATCGGGACTGGGTCATCCGTGCGCTCAACCGCGATCTTCCCTTCGATCAATTCATTCATCACCAACTGGCGGGAGACTTGATTCCCGCCCGTTCCAGGGAAGATCGACAGCAAAAACAAATCGCCACCGGGTTTCTCGCTATCGGTTCGAAGCCGCTCGTGGGCGGGAATCTTCAGCTAGATCTGATCGACGATCAGATCGACGCCGTGACCCGAAGTTTCCTCGGGCTCACCGTCAGTTGCGCGCGCTGCCACGATCACAAGTTCGACCCGATCACGACGGCAGACTACTATTCCTTGGGAGGGATATTCGCCAGCACCAAAACCTACTACGGAGGCGGTCCCCGCCGGCCCAAGACGGTCCAGGAGGCCGCGAAGTTATGGTTGACCCTTGGCGACGATCGAGCCCGGTCACTGGCCACCCTCAAGGGCATCGAAGCGGAAACAAACCGACTCAAGAAAAAGGAGAAGAAGCTCCGGAATCGTCTCAAGAAGGTCAACCGGGGTGATCGAACACAGTCAGATGGCCGCCAGGCGCTCCAACATGAACTCGCCGAAACCAGCCGCCGACTCGACCAGTTGTCCGAACGATCGAAGTCCTTGTCCCTCGTCTTTGCCATGGGGGTCGAGGAGGCCAAGCAACCCTCCAATCTGGCCATTCGGATTCGGGGGGACAAATCGAAGACCGGAGATACAGTCCCACGAGGATTCCTCAAGGGTTTGCCCCACCCCGTGACCCACAAGATCAGGGAGGGGACGAGCGGCCGTCGCGAGTTGGCTCTGTGGATGACGGACCCTGCCAACCCCCTCACCGCTCGAGTGGCCGTCAATCGAATCTGGGCGCACCTCTTCGGGGTCGGACTCGTCCGGACCGTCGATAATTTTGGCACGTCCGGGGAATCCCCAAGCCATCCCAACTTGTTGGATCATCTGGCCAGGCGGTTGGTCGAACGGAATTGGTCCGTCAAATCCTTCATCAAGGCACTTGTTTGTTCCCGTACCTATCGACAAGCATCCACTTACCAAGGGGAGGCCCATCAGACCGACCCCGAGAACCGTCTCCTCTGGCGTTTCCATCGCCGGCGTCTCGAAGTCGAACCCATTCGTGATGCCCTCCTTTCGATCGGCCGAAGACTGAACCCTCAACCGCCGGTCGCTTCGGTCGTCGCGGCCATTGGAGAAGGGGAGGTCGGCCGGGGAATCAACACCAAACCACTGGAGACCCCATTCCACCATCGGGCCGTTTACCTGCCCGTGCTCCGGACGGCACTGATCGGGCTCCACAAGACGTTCGATTTTCCCGATCCCTCTTCGATACAGGGTCGACGCGATACCACCAATGTTCCGGCCCAGTCACTCTTCCTGCTCAACAGCCCCCTGGTCATTGAGACTACCCAAGCCTTGGCGACCCGGCTTGGAGAGCTCCCGATCAGCCCCTCGGAACGAGTTCGAAGAGCATTCCTGACCTGCTATGGTCGTCCCCCCTCGGGTGACGAGGGGGCGCATGCGCTCCAGTTCATCGCCCGTCATCATGGAAAGGGCGACCCCTGGCAAGCATTCTGTCAGGCCCTGGTCGCTTCCGCTGAATTTCGCTACCTCAATTAATCCCTCATGAAGACTCCGATTTCCCTTCAAACCCACAGCCGTAGGGAATGGCTGAAGAGGACCACCTGCGGCATGGGCTTGCTGGCCCTCGCCGATCTTTGCCAGGCATCCGCAACGCGACGGTCCCCGTTGGCATCCAAACCCACTCATTTCCATCCGAGCGCCAAGCGGCTCGTCTTTCTCCATATGCGAGGAGGACCCTCCCACATGGAAACCTTTGACTACAAACCGGCCCTTTACCGACATGCCGGCGCGCCAGGAAGGAATCGGAGGGGAAAAAATGGAAAGCGACGACTGGTCGGCAATCACTGGGACTGGAAACGACGAGGGCAGAGCGGGCTTTGGGTCTCGGATCTTCTCCCCCATATCGCCGAGCACGCGGACGATCTCTGCGTCCTCTCCGGGATGCACACGGACTCCGGAAACCACACCCCCGCAATGCTTCAATTGCACACGGGAAGTTTCCAATTCGCTCGGCCTTCCCTGGGCTCATGGGTCATGTATGGATTGGGGACGGAAAACGCCAATCTTCCCGGCTTCATCAGCCTCTCCCCGCCCATTATTAATGGAGGCGCCAAGAACTACGGCGCGGCCTTTCTCCCGGCCGCCTATCAAGGAACGGCCATCGGGGACATCAAGACTCCGATCGAGAAGGCCCGAATCGATCATCTCACGAATCAAACCCTCACCCGACAAGAACAACGGCACCAGCTAGACTTTATCCAATCCCTCAATCGTCGCTTCGCCGCGACCGATCCGTCTGACTCCGAGATCGACGGCGTCATCGAATCCTTCGAGCGGGGATTCACCATGCAGTCCGAACTCCCCCAAGTCATGGACCTCAGCGGAGAACCTCAACCCACGCTGGAGGCCTACGGAATTGGCGAGGGCAAGGCCACCGACAACTTCGGTCGTCAATGCCTGCTCACCCGCCGCCTGGTCGAGGCAGGGGTCCGTCACGTGGAGATTTGCGACGAGTTTTGGGATCAACATGGCAAGCTCAAAACGGGTCACGGCGCCCGAGCCGCAGCCACCGATCAACCCATCGGCGCCTTCTTATCCGACCTCAAGCAGCGTGGCCTACTCGAGGACACGCTGGTACTTTGGGGCGGGGAGTTTGGCCGGACCCCCGACACGGCCAAGGAAAACCTGGACGGACGGGATCACAACCCTCAGGGATACACCATGTTTCTTGCAGGCGGGGGCGTCAAAGGCGGATTTCAGTATGGCGCCACCGACGATCTCGGCTTTGAAGCGGTTGAAAACCGCATGCACCTTCACGATCTTCACGCGACCCTTCTCCACCTCATGGGACTGGATCACGAACGCCTCACCTACCGCTACGCCGGGCGGGATTTTCGGCTGACCGACGTCCACGGCCACATCGCCAAAGAGATCATCGCCTGACCTCCGGGCCCTAAGCCAAATCCCGTTTCTTAAACTCGCCCAGCGTCCAACGGTATTCGTCCACCAATTGGTCGACGACGTTGCGACGTTTCATTTCGGGAGGCAGAACCTCCCAGGTATAGGTCTCCATCTCGAAATGAGAGCATAACCCGGGATGCTGTTTCACAAAATCCAAGGTGCCTTGGATGTGATCCGACGTGGTTTCAAAGTGTTCCCCCGGCTCGGTGTGAAGAGGGATGTGAAAATGAATGCGCCACTCCTCCGGCACATGTGGTTGGGTTGTGGCCTCGGCCGCCAAGGCATTGTCGAGATCCCGGAACCGCCGGAGCTCACCGCGGGAATCACGCTCAACGACCTGGTGGAAATAGATGTCGTCGGTGTAGGCCTTCAAGGCCGCCCTCACCTCGCGTGTGGGCCTTACCTTGAGCGCTGAACTCAGGTGGATCTTGCTTAATCGAACCTTGTGTTGAAGCAACCGTCCGAGCGCCTCTTGAGGAGGCTCGAATTCCACCGCCAGATGACAGCAGTCGTAATTCACTCCCAGATGATCCTCCATCCTCAAATCGCCCGGGCGATCCTTTCTCATGTCCTCGAAAAACCGAACCGTTTCATCGGTGGTTTCCAGATAACACAGCGGTTCGGGCTCCAGCCCCAAGTGCAATCGCTTTCCGGTCGCGCGGCTCAGTTGTTCGATATGATCGACACACTTCCACAGGTTTTTCCGCGCCTCCCGAACCTGCCGCTCGCTGTTGATCAGCTCCTTGTAGGAAACCGGAACCGTACTCACGCTACCATCGACGCCATCGGGCACGATCTCTGCCATCAGATCAAAGAGCAGGTTGGTGTATTCCAGCCGCTCCGGGGTCGTCCAATCCGGTTGATAGACGAGCTCCTTGACTCGGGTACCGTGAAACGTGCCATAGGGAAATCCGTTGATGGTAAACACGTAACAGTTTTCTCGATCCAACCAGGCCCGAAAGGCCTTGAGATGGTTCGGCTGGCTCAGCTCCACCGCCGCATCCTTTCCCAGACGAAGACCGATCGCATAGGGATCCGATGGACAAATCTGATTGCGCACCTCCAAGGTGTAGCGCTTTAACGTGTCGAAGGTCTGTTCCCAGCTCTCCCCGCGATGGATATTGGTGCAATAGGCCAAATGAAGCCCGTGACTCAGTTTCATACCCAGGAATAACGATCCGACGTTGACACTCGAAAACTCGGTGATGACCTCTCCCCGTTCAATGCGACCCAGAGGGAACCTGAAACTTGGGAGATTGCCTCATGAACGCGACCGGATTTTGAAAGGCGACCTGGTCGACCCAATCTCGAGCATGGCCTCGTCGGCGCATCTCCAAAATCGTTTGCGGGACGGCCAGCGGCACGCTCACACCCCAGTCACAGGCACTGTTCATCCAAATCCGATCCGTCCCATAGATTTCCAACATATCAATCGCCCGGGCTGGACTACATTTGGACTCCGGATACAGCGTCATTCCCGCCCAGAAGCCCTCATCCAATACCATCTTGATGGTGTGTTCTTCCACATGATCGATGATGCAACGCTCGGGACGGATTCGAGAGTCGCTCTTCAGCACGTCCAAGATCAATCGCGTTCCCTTTCTCTTGTCCTCCAAATGAGGGGTATGAACGAGAACCAGTTGATCACGGCTGCCAGCCAAATCGACGTGCTTTTCCAGGACCTGCACCTCATTTCGGCTGTTCTTGTTGAGCCCGATTTCCCCTATCCCCAGCACATTGGGCCGATCCATAAAGTCAGGAATGAGGGAAAGCACCTCGTTGGCGAGACCGACGTCCTCGGATTCCTTGGGGTTGATGCACAGCCAGCTGTAGTGGGGCAGGCCGAATTTCGCGGCCCGTTTGGGCTCGTGTTCCGTCAACTGACAGAAATAGTCATAAAACCCATCGGCCGAACTTCGATCGAAGCCAGCCCAAAAAGCGGGTTCGCAAACGGCCTCGCATCCGGCCGACACCATGGCCGTGTAGTCGTCCGTCGTGCGACTCACCATATGGCCGTGGGGTTCAATGTATCTCATAGTCGCCCCTTAATTCGCGCCCGATTCCCCCAATTCCCCGGGCCATGCGCCACAGGCGGCCTTGGTCGTCGCAGAAGCGATGGGTTCGCTCGTGGGATCGGAAAAGACCTCTAGAACAGCGGCTGCCCTGCTATTGCCCCCCTCTCCAAGCACCTTCACCGCCTCAAGAAACGCTTGATATCGAAAATCAGGATTCCCTTCTCCTCGATTGACCCGATCCATGAATGCCGCCAAATCCACTAGTTTGTGCCGGGCATCCATGAAATACAAATCCAGCACTTCTTGTTGTGTCCTCACGGTCTCTGATATTAGATTCGAAGCAAAACAAGCTTCAAGCTGTTTGACAGGGAAATCGATTGTATGCTCCACAGAATCTCAGAAATGCCCCGTTTCGCGCCTTTGACAATCCCTGTAACGGCTGACTCCCTGCAGGAGTCTCTACAGTAGCCAAATCAGGCTTGATGGCATAGACGCATGGGCAGCCAAGACAACCAGACCACTCTCAATCCCCTTCCAGTCGCGCTCTTCCTCTGTCTCGGCCTGACCGGGGTTGCCTGTCGGACGTCCTACTACCACCAAAAAGCGGACCGGGAGGTCTACCGGATCATCCAGGATGTGGAGGCAGACATCTTCGGCCAAACCAACCACTTCACCATCAATACCCGCTACTCGGATCGAGTGAGCAGCGAGATCGAACCGGAAGAGATCGTCGAGGACCGCCAACAAATTGCCAAAAAGACACTCAACATCGAGCAAGCCCTGGAGCTCGCCGTTCTTAATAGCCGAGAATACCAATCAGAAAAGGAGCGCCTTTACCTCACAGCCCTCAGTCTTTCGGGAGCACGGTGGGAATTCAGCCCCCAGTTTCTGGCCCGGTCCACCGTCTCCCGCAACCGAGCCGCTAACGGAGAACAATCGGGAAGCGTCGGCAACCGGATTTCGGTTGGCCAAGCACTCACGAGCGGTGCCAGTCTGGGTGCCACCCTGGCGAACGATCTGCTCCGATTCTACACGGGTGATTCCCGTCGTTCGGCGGTCAACTCGCTCTCCGTCAACATTGCTCAACCCCTGCTTCGCGGCGCGGGGAACCTCGTCGGACGTGAACCACTCCGGCAATCGGAGCGCAACGTCATTTACGCGATCCGGGATTTCACCCAGTTCCAGCGAGAATTCTCCGTCGATATCGTCTCGCAGTTCTTCAGTCTGCTCCAACAACGGGACATCGTTCGAAACCGTTTTGCTGACTACCAGGCCAGGACCAACTCGACCAAACGGCTCGAAGCCCGATTTGAAGCGGGCCTTGAGACCGCCGTCGGCATGGGGCAGGCCCGGCAAGCCGAGCTGTCTTCCAGAAACGGCTACGTGAACACCATCGCCTCCTACCAAACCCAGCTCGATCAATTCAAAATCCAACTGGGAATTCCACTCACCCACGAGCTTCAGCTGGACGACTCGGAACTGGCGACCCTCTCGGAGGTGGGGCTCATTGACACTCAATTCGACACCGATACCGCCTTTCGCGTCGCAGTCACCAATCACCTCGTGGTTCTCAACGACATTGATCGCTTCGAAGACAGTCGGCGCCAGATCAGAATCGCCGCCAATCGCCTCAGGCCCGGCCTCGATTTCTTTGCCGACGCCTCGCTCTCCAGTGAACGACCGACCGACTATACCCAATTTGATATCGATGACGTGCGGACCGGAGCCGGTTTCGAGATCGATCTTCCCGTCAACCGCTTTCGGGAGCGCAATCAATACCGGTCAACGGTGGTCAACTTTGAGCGTGCGATTCGAACACTGAGCCTGATTCTCGACCAAAAGAGGAACCAAATCGAACGGGGATTGCGAACACTCAGGCAGTTACGAGAGAATTATCGCATCCAAACCATGGCGGTGCAACTGGCGGAGGAACGAGTGCTGAGTGCCGATCTCAATATTCAAGCCGGCCGTGCCTCAGTCCTTGACCTCGTGATCGCCCAGGACGAGCTCGTGGCCACGAGAATCTCCCTTTCCGCGGCCCTGGTCGACTACATCTCGGCTCGACTTCGGCTGCTCCTGGATATCGGCATCCTCGATACCGACCAAGAACGGTATTGGTTGAACACCAATCCCACCCCTCTCCCCGATCTTTTTGTCGCCACCGAACCTACCCCGACGGAAATCACCGCCGAGGACGTTCTCACACCCGATATGCTTTTTGAGGAAACACCATGAACAGTGACTCTATGAACCCGGGGCAACCGGGATCGACTTCAAAGCGACCTCTCTGGATTGGAGGCGTGGCCGTCGTCATCGTCATCCTCTTCATCATCCTTCGTTCGGGCGGAAATGATGAAGGGGGTGAGGCCAAGTTCTTTACCGTTTCCCGTGGTGACTTTCTCGTCTCGATCACCGAGGGCGGGAACCTCGAGGCCGTCAATGAAGTCCTGATCCGCTGTGAAGTCGAGGGCAGTTCCCGAATCGTCTACATCATTCCCGAAGGCCAACAAGTGAAGGAGGGCGAACTCCTGGTTGAGTTGGATTCCGCCGAGGCAGAGGAGAAAGTCAACCAGCAGGAAATTGCGGTCGCCCGGGCCCGGGCCGACTTTGTCCAGGCTCAAAATAATCTGGAAATTGAAAAAAGTAGTATCCAAAGCGAAGTCGACGCCGCCCAGCTCCAACTCGATTTCGCAGAGATCGATTTGGAGAAATTCCGAGAAGGCGAACGGGCCCAGCAAATTCGAGACTCTGAGATTCTCATTCAAACCACCGAAGAAAGTCTTCTCCTCGCGCAAGATGAGTTGGATTGGTCAAGGAAACTTTTCAAGCAAGGCTTCGAAACCAAGAGCACGGTCGATCGCGGCGAACTGGGCGTGCTCCGGCAGAAGATGGACCTCGAGAAAGCCAGAACGGCGGCCACCGTGCTGACCGACTTCGATATTCCGAAGCTCGAACGGCAATACATCTCCGATGTGGAGGAATTCAAGAAAAACCTGCAGCGAGTCATCCAACAAGGGGAGAATCGGCTGACCCAATACGAAACCGCGCTTCTCACCGAGGAGAACACCCTCAAACTTCAAGAAGCCAAACTCGAAAACGACCAGAAGCAACTGGAAAACACCAAGATCTACGCTCCTCAGAATGGCTTTGTGGTCTATTCGGTTTCAAAGAGCCGCTACTCCAGCGAATCCCTGATTGAGGAAGGCGCCACCGTGCGCTACCGACAAGGTCTGATCAAACTCCCTGACACCTCTCAAATGCAGGTGGAGGTGAAGGTGCATGAATCTCACATTCGAAAAGTCCATCCCGGATTGACCGCCTTCGTCGTTCTCGATTCCTCTCCTGACAAGCGCTTCAAAGCAATCGTCACGAAAGTGGCCGGCCTTCCCGATACTCAAAGTCGCTACGCCAATCCCAATCTTAATGTCTACAAGACGGAGGTCGTCATCACTGATCCCCTTCCCCCGGACCTCAAGCCGGGTGTCTCTGCGAACACGGAGATCGTCATCACCAACATTGCCCAAACACTCACCGTTCCCATCCAGTCGGTCACCACCGCCAAAGGAAGCCCCGTGGTTTACAAGGCCGGAGAGCAGGGCCAACCCGTTCCCGTGGAGGTGGGGATGTTTAATTCCAAATTCATCCAGGTGGCCTCGGGTGTCGAGGAAGGGGATCGAATCCTCCTGTCTCCACCACTGGAAGCCGACGGCAGCAGCCTCGGCGATCCTGTGATCGCGGAAGGCGAGGCGATCGATGCGGAGGATTTGAAACCGGACCTCGACGCCCTCAAGCGGATCACCGACTCCAAACAGACCGCAGCGGAAATCGACAAAAAGAAGAGTGGCTCCTTTGATCGAGACGCCTTGATGAAGCAATTTGACAAGGACGGCGACGGCAAACTCAACGAAGCGGAGCGACAAAGCATGCGCCAACAATTTTCAGGAGGCGGTCGGGGGAGAAAACCAGGGGGCGGTGACCGGGGCGGAAAGGGACAGTGATTCCGAACCCGACCCGCTGCCTCTCAGCCACCGACTGCTATGGAACGCAAAGCGATCATTCAAATCGAGGGGATCGAGAAGAAGTACGTCCTGGGTGGCGAGATTGAAGTCCTCGCACTCCGCGGGGCCGATGTCACGATCCGCGAAGGCGAATATGTCGCTATCATGGGCCCCTCGGGTTCGGGCAAATCGACCATGCTCAATATCCTCGGGTGCCTCGATCGCCCGACGGCCGGCCGCTATTACCTGGGGGGAGATGATGTCTCCAAGATGCCCGACGACGAACTCTCCGAAGTCCGCGGCAAACGAATCGGATTCATTTTTCAGTCCTACAACCTCATCGCTCAACTCACCGTCATTGAAAACATCCAGGTGCCGCTGTTCTACCAGGGAAAAGACCTCGCCGAAACCTACGACCGGTGTGTCGAACTGGCGTCCTTAGTCGGACTGAGCGAGCGTCTTGAGCACCGCCCCAACCAACTCTCAGGGGGACAGCAGCAGCGCGTTGCCATCGCCCGTTCCCTGGTGAATGATCCGCTGATGATTCTGGCCGACGAACCCACCGGGAACTTGGATTCGGCGACCGGGCTTGAGGTTCTGGACATGATCGACCGCTTGAATGCCGATGGGAAGACCATCGTTTTGGTCACCCACGACGACTACGTCGCAGAACGGGCCCACCGGGTGCTTCATATGAAGGACGGCCTCATCGATCGCGAGGTGGTCAATCGTCCCGAAACCAACTAGGACACGACCCCGTTATCATGGCAATGCGCGCCAGTCAGTTGGTCAGCACAATCAAGCTTGGGATCAAGAGTCTTCTCCTCCACAAGCTCCGCTCCGGGTTGACCATGCTGGGAATCATCTTCGGCGTCTGCTCGGTGATCGCCATGCTCGCGATCGGCGAAGGTGCCTCCTACGAGGCCCAAGAAGCCATCAAGAATCTCGGAAGCAACAACATCATCATCCGAAGCCTCAAGCCGCCGGAAGATACCAAAGAAGCCGGCGGAACCCGCGGCCGTGAATTGAACTACGGACTCACTTACGACGATGGAGCTCGAATCTATTCCACGATTCCAGGGGTCCATCGGGTCCTCCCCATGCGGATTATTCGAGAGAATGTTCGATTCAACGAGAACTACCTCCCTTGCCAGATCATCGGCACGACCCCCATCTATCCCGAGATCGCCGGAGTCGATGTGGTGAGAGGTCGCTTCATCTGCGATACCGATGAGCTTCACCAACAAAACGTCTGCGCCATCACCACCGGACTCGCCAACCGACTCTTCCCCTATCAGGACCCGCTGACTCAGGCCGTGAAGGTGGATGGCGTCTACTACCGAGTCGTGGGCCTGGTTCAGGAACAGTCCACGACTGACCAACGGTCCCAAGCGGGGGAAATGGAGGGTGAGCCCCTCGACAATAACATCTACATTCCGATGTCCACCAGCCGATCACGGATCGGGGAATTAATCCTCAAACGGGTGACCAGTGGGTTCGGAGTGGAGGCCGAACGAGTCGAACTGCACCAGATCACCGTTCAGATGAAGGATACGGAGGCCGTCGAAATTGCGGATGCCCAAATCAAGACGCTTCTCAACCGGTTCCACGACCAGAACGACTATGAAATCATCGTTCCCCTGCAGCTTCTTCGACAGGCCGAGCAAACGAAGCGGATCTTCAACATCGTCCTCGGTTCCATCGCGGCCATCTCCCTCTTGGTGGGAGGCATTGGCATCATGAATATCATGCTGGCAACCGTCACCGAACGAACCCGGGAAATCGGCGTTCGCCGGGCCCTCGGTGCCAAGAAGAGGGACATCACAACTCAATTCCTTGTCGAAACGGTAGTTCTCTCGATTGGAGGCGGTCTGGTCGGGGTTTTGGTGGGGGTGGCCACCCCGTTCATCGTCTCCAACCTCACCGACATGATCACGATCGTGACCTTTTGGTCGGTCTTCCTCGCCTTCGGCATTTCTGGTGCGATCGGGATCGCCTTCGGCATTTATCCTGCCTCCGCTGCCGCGAAGCTCGACCCCATCGAAGCGCTCCGACACGAATAGCGCATCCCTCGGCCTTGACCCAAGCCGCGGATCGCTGGCCGCTAGGGGTTTGGGGGACTTGGTTTCAGCTCAAGGGGAAGGCCCTCCGTTCTTCCCTGGGTCCAAAGGGTCAGGTTATCCAATCGCTGTTTTCCGTGAACGAAATAGGCCGGCCCGAGCGACTCCATCTGGGTTTCAAACGCCACCCTCTGTCGTTCGGCCGAGTCGGGATTCAACTCACTGGCCCATCCCGATTCCAGGAAGATCTGTGCCAATTGCTCGGCAATGAGTTGGTGCCCAACAATCGTCGGATGAACGTGATCGACCAGCATGTCACTCCCCAGGCTGAGGAAGTCGCTTGCCTCCTCCAGCAAGGCATGAAGGTCGACATAGGGCACCTCAAACCGCGCGGCAACCCGGGAGAGGGTCCTTCGCTCGGTCTCGAGCATTCGGATTGGACAGACATCAAGTTCCTTGGCGCGAATAAAGGCGGCCCGAGCCTCTCGACGCCGCCCATTCCCCTCCAACATGGCCCCCAATGCGAAATGAGTATCCGCATACTGAGGGTCGATCGCGATAGCCTGCTTCAACAAATCAATGGCAACCCGGGGAGCCTTTCCATATTGACTTCGAGCCAACCCCACCAACCGCTGCCATTCACTCAAGGCCTCATGCGAGAGGCCCTTTTGGTGCTCGGACTTGAAGGGTGGTGTGCTTCGCAAGTTAACGGGGGGAGCCAGCAAAACAATCGGGACACCGGCGGCCCGACACATCTCCACCATTCGTATAATATTGTGCTCGAAATGCCGAGCCACGCCCTCCCGCCAGACCGGATCCCAACGATAAGCTTCAAGTCCATTCCGGTAATCGAGAAAGGCATCCACCTCCTCCGGAAGGATGGGTCGAACCTCATTCAATTCGCTCGTCGATCGCGGGGAGAGCCCCGTCTGAACCCAACGCCCACCGGCCGCCATGAGGCGATAGAGATTCCATGTGGAAAACCGGCCTTGCAACCCACGCACCCAAGAGGGTGGCTGGTTGAACTCCTGGTAGACAATATCTTCGAGAAACTCATTCTGACCTGTGCATAGAACGATGGCATCAGGTTGATAGCGAGCGAGACATTCCTCCAATATCGGAACCAACCGGTAGCTGGCATAGGAAATCCCCCCACAGTTGACCATCTCCCATTTCCTTGAGGAATCCCGAGCGGCAAGCGATAGCTCGAGCCATTTCGGAAAGGCCGTCTCAATGGCGTAAGGTCGACCCTGAACCGTTGAGCCCCCGAGGACGAAGCCCCGGAATGTGCTTTCCGATCGACGACGGGGAAACCGATCGCGAACAAAATAATTGGTTCGACTCAGCGCCGTCTCAAACTCGTCCCCGGCCTCGTTGAGTTCAAACAAGGGCCTCATAGCGGAGAAACCGACAAACGGATCTTCGGCAACGCCTCCCCCACCAGGACCGAAGATGCGCAGGACGCCCTCCAAAACGACGATCGCCAATAACCCCAGGCCGATCGAGACCACCCGAAAAAGCATCGATTTGATAGTCCGTTTCGATTTCGATCGCATCTCGCCCCCGGATGGCAGCCCTCCGCATTGGCCTTCGTTCGAAGGCCAAGCTAGACCGTCGACCCATCACTCTAGGGTGCCACCAAAACGAAAACAACCTCGGAGGTGTTCCCGGGATTGGCCCGATTCTGGGAAACTGCTAGCCTCAACCAATGAAAACCTACTCCGGCGTGATCGGACGTTCGACACAGGGGAATTGCCACATTCTCGATCTCACCGGGGAACTCCAGACCATGGTCCATGACAGCCAGATTGCCATCGGCCAGCTCACGGCCATGATCGTGGGATCAACGGGAGCCCTTTCCACCGTCGAGTTTGATCCGGGACTCGTCGAAACCGATCTGGCTGTGGCCATGGAGCGCTTGGCTCCCGCCGAGGGTCGATACCAACATGAGGCCAACTGGCCTGATGACAACGGACACAGTCACGTCCGCGCCACCTTCACCGGCCCCTCCCTGGCCTTGCCGGTCGTCAAGAGCCGGCTTCCCCTGGGGAGGTGGCAACAGGTGATCCTGTTGGACTTTGATACGCGTCCGCCACATCGGGAGGTCGTCGTGACGATTCTGGGAAACTGAGGCGCTGTGAAAAAAACGTCCTCCATCCAACGCTCCAGGAACAGGGACAGGAAATCACATGCAACCCTTGATTAAAACCCTCCGAAAGGCCATCGAAGAACTGTCGAAGGTGGTTGGCGATCCCAGCGACCTGGAGTCGATTCTCATCGTCCTGGGGGCGGCAATCCTTCTCCTGTTCGGCCGCAAACTCTACTGGTTCGTCCTCGGTGCCACCGGATTTATCGGCGGCTTCCTGCTCGGAGAACTCGTTTTTTCCGGTGAACCCCGATGGCTGATGTTGATCGCCCCGGTTTTGGTTGGGCTGGTAGCCTCTGTCTTGGGCATTTTTCTTCAGAAGCTGGCCCTTCGCCTCGCTGGTCTGATCGTCGGCGGGGGCCTCGCCTTCGCGATCACCCATCCCCTCCTTGAGAATCCTTGGCCCCCCGTCGCGCTCATTCTCGGGAGCCTTCTCGGGTTTTGGCTGGTGATCATTTGGTTCGACTGGGCCTTAATTTTGTTGTCGTCGTTCCTGGGAGCTTATGTGATCGTTGCCGAGATTCCCGTGAGCAGGGAACCCCGGTTGCTGATGGCCGGAGTCCTTGTCATCCTCGGGGTGGCGGCCCAGGCGAGCCTGCAAGGTCCGCCAAAGAAAGACTCGAAAAGAGGCTAAGGAAGCAAAAAGCGAGGATTGGAATGGAGGGCATCCGAGGATTCATCGATCTCTTGCTCCGACTCTTTGCCCTAGGGCTCTTTCTCTCCATTGTCCTGGACTGGATTCTCTCCCGACCGCCTTCAGGTTTTCGCCGACAACTGAACCGGTTCTACGAGATTTTTCTCCAACCCGTTCGTCGCTTCATTAAACCCATTAAGCTCTCTCCCCGGGCCCCCGCGGGCCTCGACCTGAGTCCCCTTCTGCTCCTCTTCCTGGTCTGGTGGTTCGTCCATCCCTTTCTGATGTGGGTTCTGGGTGCCTGAGAACGTCTTATCGCGGTCTCCAGCGAAACAGCTTGAGAAAAATCACGACCAGGGTTCCCATCGATTAATCAGTGATTGTTTCTGATTGATGCGCTAGGCTCCCGGCCATCTTGATCAAGTCATGCACGAGGAGGGGGGAAAACAAAGCCATCGCCGAAAGCGCCGGGAACGCCGGGAACGCCGGAAGAAGCGGCGCCGCTCGGGTCGGGACTATCAGCCC
>DEAY01000443.1:14971-15147 GCA_002348345.1 Verrucomicrobia bacterium UBA2970 | reverse complement strand
CTCACTCTCAGCGAGTGCCTGGTAATCGTCTCAGACTGGGAAGATAATACAACGAAGTAAGACCACATCGCAGCCTTGGAATCAGAACACCATTTAAGTTCGCCCGGGCACACAAAATCAGGAAAATCCGGTGTGCGATCGGCGCCGAAAGTCCTTCCTTCGTTCGGCCTAAGGCC
>DEAY01000443.1:11039-14782 GCA_002348345.1 Verrucomicrobia bacterium UBA2970 | reverse complement strand
ATCTGCCACCAGGTTTTAATTCTTCACCCGTCTCGGGTCCGTGTTTCCGAAGAAACTCGACAGTTTGCCTGCGTTTGATCGTATTCGTCAAAGAAGAGACCTCCTATTAAAACGGCGAAAGCCCTTCCTTCGTTCGGCCTAAGGCCCCCACTAAGGAAGGACGTTGCCAACGAGAAGATCAACACCAACAATAACTCAAAACCTTCATAACCAACTTGGGCCAAAAAATGGGGGGTTAAAAGGGTGGACCCGGTTGATTTAAGCTAACGCTCCACTCTACCATTCTTGGAAAACCGAAGCGGTAACCACAGGACACCAAACAAAAGAAACGAAGCCGACTTGAACGCAATGAAAAGGAAGTCATTGACAGCCGTCGAGTCATAGCACAACTGCTCCATCATGGACCTCTTCTAGCTTGAAGATTCTATCGTGGAGAGTCACCAATTGATCTTCTCCAGCAACCACTAGGACAAGCCAACTTCCGATTGACGATCACGTTTGACCAAATTCTTTGAATTCATCGCCAGCATAGGCCGTGAAAACAAGAATCCGGATAATTCACTCGCGCCTGTCGTTTCAGATTTCTTCAGGCAGCTGAAGAAGGATCACCACTTAGAATTCTAAGGAAGCGAAGCGGGTGCAGGGATTGGGACCCTTACCCCACGGCCAGGGACGCCGAGGAAATCTCCAACAGCTCGTTGGTGATGCTCGCTTGCCGAAGTTTGTTGTACTCCAGAGTGAGATCCTTGATCATCGAATGGGCGTTGTCCGTGGCGCTCTTCATCGCCACCATCCGAGCACTGTGCTCACTCGCCTTCGACTCCAACAGGAGCTGATAAATTTGGTAATTCAAATAGTGAGGAAGGAGATTGCCCAAAACGTCACCCGCACTTGGTTCGAACTGAAATTCGAGCGAGCTCTCTTCAAGCGCGGTCGTGCTCGATGCCCCCTCGATACTCGCCTCGAGTCCTGTGATTTCTCCCACCGGCAGGAACACTCGACGATCGGGGTGCTGAGTGAGGGTCGATACAAAATTGGTGAACAAAACGTCGATCTGCTGCACTTCGCCCTCCAAGTATAGCTCTTGAAGATACTTGGACACGGCCCGGGCATCGGAGAACTCCGGCACATCTTGGTAGGTGAATTCCGCCGCCAGGTCCCGTTTCGTCCGGGCGATAAATTGCGACGCCTTTCGGCCAACCGCAACGAACTGGGTGGTCGCTGAATCGGCTTTCGCCGCTTCGCGCAGCAGGTTGGTATTCAAGGCACCGCACAGACCCTTGTCGGTACTAATCACCACCAGAACCCGCTTTCCTGAGTCACGCTTATCGATCAGCGGATGGCTGAACTCACCCGAATTCGCCGTCACTTCGCCGAGCATCTGGTTCATCAGGGTCGCGTAGGGACGCCCCGCCAGAGCCGTCTGCTGGGCCCGACGCATCTTCGAGGCGGCAACCATCTGCATCGCCTTGGTGATCTGCGCCGTATTCTTGACGGACTTGATGCGCCGCCGAATGTCGCGTGTGCTTGCCATGGAAGCCTACTGATAGGTTTGACCAAATTCGTCCAGGGCCGCGGTCAAGCCTGACTTAACCCCATCAGACAATTGCCCTTCCTTGCCGATCAGGTCGATCAGATCTTGTTTTCGCGTCTCGAGGTATTCGACCAACTTGCCTTGATAATCCTTGATCTTGTCCACCTCGATCTTGTCCATGTAACCATTCTGAACGGCGTAAAGCACCACCACCTGGACCTCTACCGCCAAGGGATTGTATTGCGGCTGCTTGAACACTTCGACGATCCGCTTTCCGCGTTCGAGCTGGGCTTGCGTCTTCTCATCTAGATCCGAACCGAATTGAGCAAAGGCCGCCAACTCCCGGTACTGGGCGAGGTCAAGCTTGATACGACCGGCAACCTGCTTCATCGCCTTGATTTGGGCGGCGGATCCCACACGGGAGACCGAAAGCCCCACCGAAATAGCCGGACGAATCCCCTGATAGAACAGATCGGTTTCCAGGTAAACCTGACCATCGGTGATGGAAATCACGTTGGTCGGAATGTAGGCGGAGACATCACCCGCCTGAGTCTCGATGATCGGCAACGCCGTCAACGATCCTGCCCCATACTGTTCCCCCACACGGGCAGAACGCTCCAACAAGCGGCTGTGAAGGTAGAACACATCACCCGGGTAAGCCTCACGACCGGAAGGACGCTTCAACACCAGCGACACCTGCCGGTAGGCAACCGCGTGCTTGGAGAGATCATCATAAATGATCAAGCCGTCCATTCCGTTGTCCATGAACCACTCGCCCATTGCGCAGCCCGCGAATGGAGCAAGATACTGATTCGTTGCGGAGTCAGAGGCCGAAGCCACCACCACAATCGTGTAAGGGAGTGCGCCCTCCGCCTCCAGGGTGCTGATCACCTGAGCCACGTTCGATTGCTTTTGCCCGACGGCGACGTAAATGTTGTAAAGCGGCCGGTGATCCTTATCTCCCCGCTCTTCCGCGGCCCGGTTCAAACGTGCCTGACTGATCATCGCGTCGACCCCGATGGTGGTCTTGCCCGTCGATCGATCTCCAATGATCAACTCACGCTGACCCCGTCCAATCGGAATCATTGCATCCACGGCCATGATTCCCGTCTGAACGGGCTGCGAAACGGATTTGCGTTTCACGATGCCGGGAGCAATCTTTTCCACCGGATAGTGGGTCGATGCATTGATCGGACCCTTGCCATCGAGCGGTTGTCCCAATGAATTGACGACTCGTCCCAGCATTTCTTTACCGACGGGAACCTGGAGCAGTTTCCCGGTGGTCTTGACCTCTTGACCCTCCTTGATGCCGGTGTAATCGCCCAGCACGATGGCCCCTACCTCGGTTTCCTCCAGGTTGAGGGCGAGTCCCACGATGCCATCACCAAAATCGATCATCTCGTTGAGCATCGCATCGGTCAGTCCCTCGATCTTGGCGACCCCATCGCTGATCTCCCGCACGACTCCAACATTCTCACGGGCGACCGACTTCTTGGCACCGCTGATCTGAGATTCAATTTCTTGCAATAGATTGCTCATAACCGATTAGGGAAAGAATATAAGTAAAAAGTAAAAATCTAGCTCGCGGCAAAGGCATCAACGAGCCCGTTCAACCGAGAACGGACCGTGCTGTCATAGACGTCGCTGCCCACCTGCACCCGAAGCCCTCCGATCAGGGTCGGATTTTCGGCAAACCGGATACTCAAGCCCTCGCCATAAACCGAGGCCAGCCGATCTTGAATCTGACCTTGGAGATCAGGCTCCAGCGTCATCGAGGACTCAACGGTCGCGGTCCTCCGTTGCACTTCCAGTTTCACCAGGCGCAGAAAATGATGGAGTGCCGCCAAATAGCCTCGAGGCTTCTTGTCCAGGACCGAGTCGACCGCCGTTCGCACCCGACCCTCGTCTAGCCGACCGCTGACCAGGCAACTTCGGAACAGCGTCTTGCCATCACGTCTCGCCTGCTTGTTGATCTTCATGGTGAAATGCTTAAACGCTCGAAGACGCTTTTCTCAGAAGAGCTCAGGAAGAGGCCAGTTCGCGGTTAGCCTCCTCGACCAGTCGCTTTTGATCTTCCGGGGTCAAGACTTTACCGACCACCTGGGCGGTGGTCTTCACCACCAAGCCTCCGATCTCCTGCTTCAGTTCCGTCAGCATTCGAGCGTGATCGGCTTGCGCGGCTTCCCGCGCCTGCGAAATAATTTTCTCA
>DEAY01000443.1:0-10719 GCA_002348345.1 Verrucomicrobia bacterium UBA2970 | reverse complement strand
CGAAATAATTTTCTCAGCTTGAGCGACCGCTTTCTGGCTTTCCCGCTCCTGCACCTGCCCGGCGGCGGCTCGAGCTTCTTCAATCAGCTTGTTGGCCTGGGTATTCGCGTCTTCCAGGACCTTCTTGCGAGCCGCCTCTGTGCTGGCGAGCTCCTCTTTGATCTTGTCGGCGTTTTGCATACTCTCAGCAATCCGCTGCCGGCGCTCTTCGAGCATCGTCAAGATGGGCTGATAGGCAAACTTTTTCAGCATGAAGGCGACAACGAGGAACGCGATCAGCTGAGAAACAAAGAGTTCCGTGTTGACGCCGAAGCGAGTGGTGATCTCGCTGACAATATTCCCACCTTCCGCCTCAGCGGCTGCCGCAAAGAGAACAAACTGATTCATGCAGAGAGTAAAACTGGTCAGGCAGCCAAGGCTGCCCGACCGATTCCAAATAGGGGTTCGAACAATCCTTAGGCCAAGAAGATGGCGATAAACACGATCCCTTCAGCCAGTGCTGCGAAAATAATCGCTTGAGTTCGGATGGCCGCCGCTGCCCCTGGATTACGTCCAGTGGCCTCCGCCGCCTTCATTCCTACAAAACCAACACCGATCGCGGAACCCAGCGCCGCCAATCCCACGTGTAAGCTTCCCTCCAGTGCAGCCAATACGGGCAACAATGACATTTTTTACCTTTCTTTGTTTCAGTTAACCAGACAACTGTCGCAGACCTGCACGATCCAGCCGTCAAATCAAAACCAATCGCACCACTCAATGATGCTCGACCTGCCTAGTGCGCGCCATCCTCGTGCAAGCACATCAACGCAGTAAAGACCGACGTCAGCAGCGCAAACACCAGCGCCTGCACCAAACCGACCAAAATCTCGAGCAAGTAAAACGGCAGGACAAAAAGCCACCCCAACCAAATCCCTCCAAGGTGCATCACCGTTTCTAGGATGTTTTCACCCGCAAAAACATTCCCGTAGAGTCGAAACATCAGCGCCACCGGGCGGACTGAAATCGAAACGATCTCGATCAATCCCACGAAAATGAAGACCACCACCAAGAAAAGTCCCATAAACCCGGCTCCATGCCCCTTCACCGCAAAGATATGCTCCAGGAATCCTTTGACGCCGTTGGCCTGGATCGACCAAACCAACCATAATGCGAAGAAGGAAAGCGCCATGGCCGAGGTCATGTTGAGATCGGCATTCACCCCGCGAAGCAGGGGCTGGGTCATGTGAAAATGCCCATCGACATCCTCCATACCCCATCCGATCGTCCCCAACCCCGGAATGAGCCCGAACCAATTGGTGAAGAGAATAAAAATAAAAATCGTGGCAAAATACCAAAAAGTTTTCTTCACCAACTTTGGCCCAACGATGCTTTCAAAAAATCCATAAAGCGACTCCACGAGCCACTCCCAAAAATTCTGCAGGCCCGAGGGCACGAGCTTGGCGTTGCGCGTGGCCATCTGGGAAACGAGGATGATGAGGGCGGCAACCACCCAGGTCACCACCATCGAATTCGTGACCACGAGGGGACCCACCTCAAAAAGCCGCACCGCATCCGGCGTCAACCCGTGATGCGCGGCACCCTCGCCACCCTCCCCATGCGCCTCAGCAGCATCGACAGCCAGTGGCGTGAAAGCCAAAAACAAGACAAATAATAGCGATCTGAACGCGAACATTACGCAATACCTAAACGTGCCAACCGACACCAACCCTGGGGGCTCCGCACCGTCGCCCTACGAAAGCCTGCCAATGTAGATATCGTGAAATGATTCACAAGGTTTTTTTGGATTCTTTTTGGGGATTGATCACCGAAGTCAACGCCCAGCTCCAATCGAACCCATCATGCCCCTCTGCCGCTCGCCGTTTGCTCCCAAGCGTCGTCCGCTGCCTCGTAAGAACGCTTTGCATTTCACGCCAAAGGGGGTATGACAAAGTGAAAGAGTCCCGCCATGGCCAACCCAATCCTCAACACCAAATTGGCGCCCATCGCCCAAGCGCAAGACCGTTTTCTTCTGCGTCGAAAACAGGCCCTGATCTGGCTCTCGGCAGCCGCCATCGGAGTCACGCTCCTTTTCCTGGGTCAGCAGGGCGTCGTCCTCTTCCCCGGCCAACTGGCCGCCCTCGTGGCAATCACCCTGATGCTCACGACCTGGGTTCGGATCCGGTCCCGATCCCAACAAATCGATGTTCACGAACTCGCCCGTCGGGTCGAGAAAGAACACCCCAGCCTCCACTCGCTCCTCATCACGGCCATGGACGTCGAACCGGATTCGGAAACGGGGGACTTCACTTATCTCCAAAAACGAGTGATCCGCGAAGCGCTCGCCAAGAACCTCCGGGAGCCATGGGATCAGCGCGGGAACGAACGACTCTTTTTCACCCAAGCCTTCCACCTCCTGAGCTTCATCGCATTCCTGCTCGTCGCAGTCGCGCTGGGAACCTCGCGTCCCAAGCCCTCGGCCACCCGGGCCGCCTTCTCGGGCGAAGTCGAAGTCCAACCCGGCAATGCCGCCATCGAGCGCGGCAGCTCTGCGGTGATTACCGCCACCTTCGGAAAGAAAGTGCCGGCCGAAGCGACCCTGGTCCTCCTGCCGGCAGACAGCCCGAGCCGACGACTCCCTCTCGGCCGAAATCTGTCCGATCCCGTTTTTGGTACCAGCCTGATGTCGGTCGATTCCAACACGAAATACTACGTGGCCTACAATGGCACGAGAACGGAAGAATTCGAGCTGAAGGTTTTCGATTATCCCGCCCTCGTCCAGTCCGATGCCGAGCTTGATTATCCCGACTACACCGAATTGCCGAATCGGGTCATCAAAGACACCCGCCGCATTACCGCCGTCGAAGGAACGGACCTGACTTATTCTCTGGTCCTCAACAAGGCCATCGAAGAGGGCAAATTCGTGGGACGGGACGGGTCCATCATCGATCTCGTTGCCGACCCTGACCGCTCCCATACCTACCGGGTTGAATTTCCCCTTCTAGAAAGCAACCACTACGAGCTCGCGCTTCGAGATGGGGAGGGGCGAACCAATCGGATCAGCGGGGACTTCGTGATCCGGGTCAAACAAAATCAACTCGCGAGTCTCAGCCTCAAGACCCCCCTGGGCGACCAACGCTTCTCATCGGTTGAAGAGGTGGAATTCGAAGGCGAGATCTGGGACGACTTCGGCATGGGCGCTTACGGATTTGGCTACGCCATCGGCGCCAACGAGCCCACACTCGTCGAATACGGCCAACAGGCGGCCGCCAAAGAGAAACGGGACGTCAAACACCTGATGGAGATCGAACAGTTCGACGTTGGCCCCAAATCCCTGATCTCCTACTACCTTTGGGCCGATGACATCGGGCCCGACGGCAGGGTTCGACGAAACTACAGCGACATGTTCTTTGCGGAAATTCGACCCTTCGAGGAAATCTTCCGGGAGAACCAGAGCGGCCAATCGGAGCAACAACAGGGGCAAGGCCAGCAAGGCAACTCCCCGGCGATGGAACTTGCGGAGCTCCAAAAGGAAATCATCAACGCGACCTGGAATATTCAGCGCCGGGAATCCGGTCGGACCCCTTCGGAGCAGTATCCCGACGACATCAACGTGGTGATCGAATCCCAGGCCTCGGCGATTGATCAACTCCAACAACTGAACGGCGAGATTGAGCGGGAAGCGGATCGGGCCAAGCTTCAGCTCGCCAAGGAGGCGATGGACCAAACGGTCGATCATCTTTCCGAGGCTTTTGGTGGCAAATCGACGACACCGCTCCCCTCGGCCATCTCGACCGCCCGGACCGCCTATCACTACCTCCTCCAGCTTCAACCCGACGAGTTTCAGGTGTCCCAGCAACAAGGAGGCGGCGGGGGCGGCGGGGGAAATCGCTCCCAGCAACAATTGAATCAACTTGAGATGACCGATGATGAGAGCCGCTACGAAACTCAAAGTGAAGCCGCGGGACAGCAAAACGAGCAGCAGAACGAGCAACTTCAGATTCTCAATCGACTCAAGGAGTTAGCGCGTCGCCAGCAAGATCTCAACGAACGCCTTCAGGAACTCCAGACCGCCCTCAACGAAGCCGAGACGGAGAAAGAGAAGGAGGAGATTGAGCAGCAACTGAAACGGCTCCGAGACCAGCAACGCGAGATGGTCGAGGACATGGATGAGCTTCGCCAACGCGTCGCCGATCAAAACACGCCGGAATCATCCGAGGCGCTCTCCCAACTGGATCAGATACGCTCCGACGCACAGAATGCCGCCGAATCCCTGGAGGATCAGCAAGTCTCACAGGCACTGGCTTCCGGCACGCGAACCCAGCAAGATCTGGAGGAACTGCGTGATGATTTTCGACGGAAGAATTCCGGGCAGTTCAACCAGGCCATGCAGAACCTCCGCGCCCGGGCTAACCAAATCGCCGAGCGCCAGGATCAGATTCAAGAGGATCTCGAAGCCGCCGCGCGCAATGATCAGAAATCCCTGGGCGCTTCGGAAGAAGCGAATCGGGTGATGGAGTATGTCGACCAACAAAAAGAGGAAATCCAGTCCGTTATCGAGGACATCCGATCCATCAGCGAGGACTCGGAAGATTCCGAACCGCTCCTCTCACGCCAACTCTACGAGACTTACCGCAGCACCGACCCGGCCCAACTCAACGAACAACTCGACTACACCTCTCAGCTCGCCCGACTCAATCTGATTGAGAAAGCAAAAGAATTCGAGGGACAGAGTCACCAGGCAATCGATGAACTCAAAGACCGCATCGACCGAGCCGCCGAGAGTGTGCTGGGTGACGGAGTCGAATCCCTTCGGCGGGCTCGCCTGGCTCTCGATGAATTGCGGCAAGAGGTTGAAAATGAAATCGCTGGCAACGCGCCAACCACGGACCCAAGGGACCCATCGCAGAGTTCCGGAACCCCTCCTGGGGAAGGCGCTGAAGCGTCCACTGGACTGGGTCAACGGGATCAAGAGCCGTCTGAAGACGCTGCTCGGGTGGCGTCCCGTGAAGACACCGAAAACGAGGCGCAAAGGGGGACCCCGGCGGGGCAAGGCAACCGCCCCGGAGAAGATCCGCGGGAGGAACAAGATCCCCAGCTCGCCCAACGAGGCGAGGGCAATCAATCGCTTGGAGCAGGCCAAGAAGCTGGGCAGGGGAATACCCAACCAACGGATCCATCGCCCAATCCAACTTCGGAAGGTCAGCAAGCCAATCGGGAAGGGAGGGGAGACCAAGGAGAGGACGGTCAACCAGGGTCCCGAGCGGGTGAAGGCAGTCCCAACTCACCACGGATGGCCTGGAACATGGGCGGGAACGAATCGAATTCCTCGGGTTCTGGGGGAGGGGGAGGACCGATCACGGGACGCAATTTTACGGAGTTCTCCGACCAGCTCCGAGCCGTTGAGGAAATGATCGACATGCCCGAACTGCAGAACGAAGTCGCTGCCGTTCGTGATCGGGCCCGCGCCATGCGGATCGATTACAAGCGCCACGGCAAGGAACCCCAGTGGGACTTGGTTGAGATGGAAATCGAGAAACCGTTGGCCGAAATCCGGAGGCAAGTGGGGGACGAATTGGCGCGCCGTCTTTCTCGGGAAGCGGTCGTTCCCATCGACCGCGATCCGGTCCCCCAACAATACTCTGAGCTCGTTCGTCGCTATTACGAAACGCTGGGTGAAGGGGAATAGGGACGCCGCCTACTCCCTTCGCAGCGCGCTCGCAATCACTTCCTTCGTTGCGCGTTTGATGGAGTAAAGCAAAAAAGGGGGGTTCCCGCTGCGGTCCCAGGCAATACCTTGCCCGAAACAGGTGAGCGGGAACACCGAAACAAATTCAAGCTCGCCGCCCCCTTCAGGAATCCGCATTGCGTAAACCTCCGCTTCATCGTGACCGGTGCAGTAGAGGAGTCCATCGGCACCAAAGCTTCCCCCGGAACAACTGAAATCACCAAAGCGAGAGAGCACGGCTTTGGGAAACCGCCACCGCTTCAGTTCCTGCCAGTCGGGACTGAATTGCACCAACGTCGTCCATGAATGATCCTTGTCCGGCTCTCCTCCGGGCCCGTTATAGTGCGCAAAACAGGCCCACCAATGGCCATTGGCCCAGTCCACCCACGTACAGGAACCCGGAGGATCAACGAAGGTGTGCCGCGATAACCACTTCAGACTCGCGGCATCAAAGACCTCGACCGAACCGGTCATCGGAAGAAAGGGATAGTTGGAGTGGGCACAGTAAATTTTTCCCTCGAGAACCACGGCGCTGTCCAAATGGATCCAAGGCCCCAAGGGCGGCGCCTTCCATCGGGCCACCGGTTGCCCGGTCCATTTGTCGTGAGCGGTAATCGAGCGAGAACCGACGGCATACACTCGCCGCCCATCCACCCCCACTCCCTGATGCGCGTCGGACGATCGGAATCGTTGGCGCTCGACAAAGGCCGACTCCCCCCAAAGACCGACCGAACGGCCGGCCACCAGGGCCAGTAACAGCCAAAGCGTCCATTCCCAGCAGCTCCTTCCGAATCCATCCCATCGGCGTTTCACCCCAATCATTCTTCACGATTACACCAGATTGACCCGCCCTGGAAGGCCGCTTATTCCCGACCAGAAGGGAGTCTCAATGGGCTTCCTCCATTTACCATCGCCTTCAAAGAGGGTAGGTTCCCTTCCGTCCTTGAATGAACTCAGCTTCGATTTACCTCGATCACAGTGCCACCACTCCGCTTCATCCCGAAGTGCTGGAAGTCATGCTGCCTTATCTTACGGAGGCTTATGGCAATCCCGGCTCGCTTCACCGGCAGGGACGCAAAGCCCGGCGTGGCATCGAGACCGCCAGAGAGCAAGTGGCCGCATTGATTGGAGCGGATCCTACGGAGATTGTTTTTACAGGCAGCGGCACCGAGGCGAACAATATGGTGGTGACCGGCCTCGAATCCCCCTCCTCGTCCCGGGCTTTCTCAATGACTTGCTCGACGATGGAACATCATTCGCTGCTTCTCCCCTTCCAACACGCCGGTCGCAGGAGCCCAACTGCCGCCCCTTTTCTGCCCTGCGACCGCCGTGGGGTCACCGAGGTGAATCCCGAATCCATCTCCCCCTCCACCACACTGATCTCGGTCATGACGGCCAATAACGAGACCGGGATGATTCAACCGATCGCTTCGCTGGGGGCGCTTTGTCGGGAGCGAGGGATCCTCTTCCATACGGACGCCATCCAGGCGATCGGCAAAATTCCAGTCGAGGTCGGTCAACTTCCCGTCGACGCCATGTCCCTCTCAGCCCACAAGATCCAAGGCCCCAAAGGGGTGGGAGCCTTCTATCTCCGAAACGGTCTTCGACTCCAGCCTCTCGTCAGAGGGGGACCCCAGGAAGGAAACCAACGCGCTGGAACGGAGAACGTTGCTGGAATCGTCGGTTTTGGTCATGCCTGCCAACTGGCTCAAATCCAACTGTCGGAGGGATGGCTTGAGGTCGAACGCCTGAGGGATCACCTCGAACGAAGCATCGCCGAACGCATTCCCGACACTTGGCTCAATGCGGATTCCTCAGCCGAACGTCTCCCTCATATTTCCAATGTCGGCTTTGCCGGCCTTGAAGGCGAAGCCATCATGCGAGGACTTGATGCCGAGGGCATCTCCGTGAGCACCGGCTCGGCTTGCAGCTCTGGCTCGCTGGATCCGTCTCATGTGCTTCTGGCGATGGGTCAATCCCGGGCACAAGCACATGCCGCGATCCGGTTCAGTCTTGGCTGCCAGACCACACGCGCGGAAATGGATCACGTCCTCGAGGTTCTCCCGGGGCTCATTGAGCGCTTACGCTCGGGCGCTGACGATCACCCCCGCCCTTCTCCTCCGCGCTGAGCAGGTCCATCGGGTTCCGAGGGATATCGAGCCGTCACCCGCGCAAGCTCGCGCTCGTAATCCTCCGGGGTATCAATATCAACCACCACCCCGGGATCATCGACCCTCCAGTTTCGAACGCGATCGGGATAACGACGAAGCAACCCCTTGAGACCCAATTGATCAAATTCGGTCATCACCGCCTGCCGGAATTCCATCGGAATCACAACCGGATGACCATGGGCAGACTGAAACTGGGGCCGCCATATCGATTGGGGCTCAGCACGCCAACACTTGAGAAGGCGATCCAACAGTCGAGTCGTCAAACTCGGTTGATCCCCAAGGACGACCAGGAACCCGTGGTCGTCCGGCGACACTGATTTCAGTCCGACTCGGAGGGACGCCAGCATCCCGGCCTTGGGAAGCGGATTGCGGGTCAAGGTAATCACCACACCTTCCAAAGATCGCGCCAACGCCTCGTGATCCCCTCCCGAAACGACGATCGTTCGAGATACCTGACTCGCCACGACCTGCGAGACGATCTGTCGAATCACGGGTCTACCGTTCCACGGGAGCAACAGTTTCTGCTGTCCCATCCGCCGCGACGCTCCGGCCGCGAGGACGATTGCGGTGATTTTCGAGTCCATAGCTCATCGCGGGGGCCCCCCACTGGCGTCGCCGACGAACCGACACCAGTTGGGTCACAATACTCAGGGCAATCTCTTGAACCGTTACCGACCCAATATCGAGGCCAATGGGTGAGCACACCCGTTCCAGATCCGCCTCTGTCGCGACTCCCTGCTCGACCAGGCCCTGACGGATCATCAGTCCCTTACGGCGGCTTCCAATCATTCCAATGAATGCCGCCGGTTTCTTCACGGCTGCCGCCAACACCGTTCCATCATGCCGATGGCCGCGCGTGACAATCACAACGTAGGAATTGGAATCGGTTTCAAGTTTTTCAAGCTCTTCGGCAATCTCCCCACAAATGGTTTGGTCGGCATCGGGTAGGTTCGCAGCACGGGCCAAGGCGGGACGGTCATCAATGACCGTCACGTCAAATCCCATCAAATGACCCAAATGCGCCGTCGCCCGACCGATATGACCGGCACCGGCAATGATCAGCTTCGGTCTTGAGAAGTAGGGCTCGAAGTAAAGCTCATCGCCATTGCCGGCAGGGGCCCGAACACTCCCTGCAATCCCACGCTCGAGCAGTTCCCGCAGGGCCGGATAGACCTCCGTGAGATTGGGGTCGGCCAACTCGTGCCCTGGGTGATACGCCGTGTGTCCCAATGAATCGCACTGCCCCCCCACGCGAGTCATCAGGGAACCGGAGCGGCCCTCCTGGTAGCCCTCCACCAGTTGACGGTAAGTGGAACGATTTTTCTCGGGGCGGGGATCCACGAAGACTCGAACCTGGCCGCCGCAGATGAGCCCATCATCCCAACCGGAGATATCATCCAGTTTCAAATCGAAGAGAAGAGGCGCGGATTCATCCAGAGCATCCATCGCTCGTCGCCGGCATTCCGCTTCCAAACAGCCCCCCCCAAGGGTGCCCCACATTTGACCGTCCTCGGCAAAAATCGCGTTCGCCCCCGCCTTCTGAGGAGTCGAACCAACCGCCCGAATCACCGACGCCAGCGCAAACCTTCGCTTTGCCTCGACCAATTCAATCGCTTTTTGAATCAACTCAATATTCGACATGAGAAGAAGCCCCGCAGCGTATCGAGGCACACCCGGGGAATCAACTTTCTATTCATCCATCCGAGCATTCACCCGAGCCACAACCGAATCTCTTCCGCAAACAAGGCTGCCGAGTTTGACCAACCTCCATGGGCACTGCCAAGAAGCCTGTGGTTCAGATCTGGCGCGGGGACCGCTCCAATTCCGACTGGATCATCGCCACCGTCCGGTCAACCGCCCCTTGATTGTTCTTCACCACCTCCTGGGCTCTCCGCCCCATACGATCACGACCGCCTGGGTCATCGAGAAGTCCTTGAAGCGCCTCTTCCAGAACCTCGTGGGAGGGAACCTGAATCGCGCTCTCCTCCGAAACGAAGGTTTCCGTGATGGCGCGGAAGTTTTCCATGAATGGCCCCATGACCACCGCACAGCCCGCTGCCGCAGGCTCAATGGGATTCTGCCCGCCATGGGCCAGGAGGCTCTTTCCAATGACCACCACGTCCGCCATTTCGTAAAAAAAACTCAATTCACCGGTGGAATCGACCACCAAACACTGGCCCTCCTCGATCGCTTCGGAATCGCCATAGCTGGATCGATAACGGTAGGGAATCCCCACGGCCGCCAAGTCTCGGCCGACCTCGGTTCGACGCTCAAAATGACGTGGCACCACGACCAAAAAAAGGCCGGGATAAGCCTTTCTCAATGCCTTGAAGATTCGCCCGATCAGTCGCTCCTCACCCGCATGGGTGCTGCTCGCCAGCAGCACCGTGGCATCGGGGCCCGCCCCCGCCCATTTCAGGATCTCCTGGGGTTGAAACTCCCTCCCGCTCCGGAAATCAACCCCGTCAAATTTCAGATTCCCCGTCACGACGATCCGATCCCTCCGGCAGCCGACTTGTCGCAGCGTCTCGCCGTCGGAAGGATTCTGGACACCCACTCCCGAAAACGATGCGAAGAGGGACTCGAAGAGAAGGCCAAATTGGCGATATCGCCTTGCCGACCGATCGGATAGACGGGCATTGACCAGGAAGGTGGGGATGGAACGATCCGCTAGGGACCATAGCAGGTTCGGCCAGATCTCCGCTTCCACCAAGACGACCAGTTTCGGTCGAATCAATTGAAGCGCTCTTGTAATGATCAAGGGAAAATCCAAAGGGTAGTAGAGCCGCACCACGGAATCGGGAAGTTTTCTCTCCAGCTCGCCCATTCCGGTCGTGGTGGTCG
>DEAY01000034.1 GCA_002348345.1 Verrucomicrobia bacterium UBA2970 | reverse complement strand
GCCAGCTCCTTTTTCAAGGCATCGAATTTTTCACGGCTTTCCCTCGGGGTAACCTTGTAAACGGGAGAGTCATTGGGTTGGTCGTTGTCCTCGGTCTGGTTGAAATAGGCATAAAAGCCATAGTATTCCTCGTTGGTAATCGGGTCATACTTATGGCTGTGGCATTTTGCGCAGCCCATGGTCAGTCCCATCCAGACTTGCACCGTGGAATCAACCCGGTCCTTCACCGCAGCGACACGAAACTCCTCGTTGTCTGTGCCCCCCTCGTCGTTCGACATGGTGTTGCGATGAAACGCAGTGGCAACCAGTTGATCCGGTGTCGGGTTTGGCAAAAGATCCCCGGCCAATTGCTCGGTGGTGAACTGATCATAGGGCATGTCGCGGTTGAGTGCACCAATCACCCAATCGCGGTAGATCCAAATGTTCCGGTGACGGTCCTTCTCATAGCCCTTGGTGTCAGCGTAACGGGCCAAGTCGAGCCACATGCGGGCCCAATGCTCGCCATAAGCGCTGGATTCGAGCAAGCGATCCACCACCTTTTCGTATGCCTTGTCGCTTTTGTCCGCCACGAAGGCATCCGCCTCCTCGGGGGTGGGAGGCAAACCGGTCAAATCCAGTGACACTCTGCGAATCCAACGATATCGGTCGGCATCCTTGGAAGGTTTCATGCCATTCTCTTCCAAGCGCTTGAGGATGAAGTGGTCCAAGGGCTGCCAAGGCCAGTTCTTTTCAGCCAGATTGGGTAGCGGTGCTTTGACGGGACGCTTGAAAGACCAATGAACGTCGTATTCGCCGCCCGCATTCACCCAAGCCCGAAGAATTCGGCGATCCTCGGCAGTAAGGACATGCCCCGTTTCCGGCGGTGGCATCTGGTCATCCGGATCATCGGTCTCGACCCGCAAAATCAACTCGCTGTCATCCGCCTTGCCGGGTTCAAGGGCTCGATAACCCCCAAGGTCGAAAAGAGCGCCCTCTCTCGTATCCAGTCGGAGCTTGGCCTTGCGGGCCATTTTGTCAGGGCCATGACAGGAAAAGCAATTGGCGGAGAGAATCGGACGCACGTCCCGATTGAAGGATATTTCCTCGGCAACACCAGTGAGAAGGCCATTGGCCAAAAGCAAAGGCACCAAGATGATGGAGCAAAATCTCCGCCACGTTCGCCAATGATGCAGATGAGTCCTGTTCTTCACTTATCTAAACTATGATAAAAGTACATCCATACTACCATAAAACAATGAATACGTCTTGCAGGAACGAGGCAAATATTTGTAAATTTAAAGCATGGGAAATGCAAATATTTTAGGTGAATTTTTCTAGGTGCGCGTGCGAGACCTTGATAGTGCGATTGACAGAGCTTTCCTTTGTTTGCTATATTGGAATGGCTCTTTTCATGTATTTGAAGATACCCTTTATAGGTTGTTTCGCCAGTTTTTGCATTCTTGCCCCTTTGCAGGATTCTTGGTCTGCGGAGCCAAAGATTACCTTTGGTATCGATCATGTATCTGCAGGAGATGGCTACAGCGCTTTCCTTGAATCCAATGGTTCTCTTTACACTGTGGGAGACAACCGTTTTGGGCAACTGGGAGATGGAAGCACTTCTAACCGTTCGGATTACCTGCATGTCATGACGAGTGTTATTGCCTTTTCAGCGGGTGGCAGCCATATGCTCGTCTTGAAAAAAGACGGTTCGTTGTGGGCTGTCGGCTCGAATGCCTTTGGTCAACTCGGCGACGGTTCTAACGAGCATTCTTCGTCGTTTATGTTGATTGTGTCGAGTGACGTGAATTCAATATCCGCCGGCGCAAGCCATAGCTTGTACGTGAAGACCGATGGTTCCTTGTGGTCAATGGGATCGAACATTACCGGTCAGCTTGGCAATGGTGACACTGTCGACGTCCATGCTCCCATCAAGGTTGTGGATTCCGCAGTGACATCCGTTTCGGCGGGCGGAGGGCATACCCTGTTCCTGAAAACCGACGGATCCTTGTGGTCGATGGGGAGCGGTTGGTCGGGAGCTCTAGGCCTTGGATCAACCGACGACAACGCAACCCCCAACCAAGTCGTTCCCAACGGGGTGACTTTTATTTCAGCTGGAGGGAATCACAGTCTTTTCCTGAAGACCGACGGATCCCTCTGGGCAATGGGTTCAAACTCCTCGGGGCAACTTGGCGACGGTTCAACCACGAACCGTCTGACACCGGTTCAAGTAATTGCAGGTGGCGTGATTGCTGCAGTTGCCGGGGAAAATCACACCCTTTTCCTCAAGGATGATGGTTCCTTATGGGGTATGGGAGGGAATTCCCATGGAGAATTGGGTGACGGTTCAAAGGTCGACCGCGCATCGCCAGTCCAGATTCAGTCCTCCGGAGTTTCCACCATTGCCGCGGGTCAATCACACAGTCTCTTTGCCACGAGTTCGAATGAACTGAAGTCTATGGGGCGTAACATGCGTGGTGGTCTCGGGGATGGCTCAGCCGAGGACTCCATTACCCCGATCGTTTCACGAGATGGCTCTTTGAAAGTGGTCATGAGCGAGGATGGTCTTCCCAATGTTTGGGTTGCACCTCAACTTGTCGCTTCAGATTCCGACGGGGTGGAGACGTTGACTTGGAGCGTTTCCTCGATGCCGTCAAACGGTTCTCTTGTTTTTTCAGGAACAGGCGCGAGTCCGTCTGTTTTCTCCTATGTTCCCGAGGGTAACTTCTCGGGCAATGACTCCTTTGTCGTAAAGGTGGATGATGGCGTCTCGGATGACACGATAGCAGTGAATGTGGTAGTCGAGCCCATCAACGACGCTCCTGCATTTGCCTTGGGTTCAAATCTTTCTGTATCCATGAGTGAGGATGGATCGCCTGCGCCCTGGAGTTTTCCTCAACTGGAGTTTTCGGACGTTGAGGGGGATGCACTGAATTGGTTCGTCGAGACCGAGCCAGCTCATGGCAACTTTTTTTTTGAGGTCAATGGATCCTTTGTCAAGCTGAGTTACACGCCTGACTCCGGCTTCGTTGGTTCCGATGCATTCAATTTAGGTGTTTCGGATGGCAGTGCTTCGAGCACGCTCTCGGTCAACGTCGAGGTTCTTCCCGTCAACGATCCTCCCTCTATTTCTCAGGGAGAAGAGTTGACGGAAGCACTCGTCGAGTGGGAGACGTTGTTGACTGTGAATGCCCCTATGATTGAAGCCACGGATCCTGACGGGGATCCCTTGTCGTGGAGCGTGCTGACTCAGGCTGTCAACGGCTTGGCTACAGTCAGCGGTATTGGAGGATCTCCTCAGGTTTTCACTTACGCGCCGCCCGAGGATTTCTTTGGAGAGGATAGCTTTGTAATCATGGTCACCGATGGCGACTTGAACGATACGATTGAAGTCAAAATGGTTGTTTCCGGAGTGAATGATCCCCCCAGTGTTGTCGGGGGAACCTCTTTCACGGTGACGATGAGTGAAGACGGTTCGCCAATTCCTTGGGTCGCCCCAAATATTACCGCCACGGACCCTGACGGAGACAACCTTGTTTGGACTCTCGGCAATGCTCCTGCAAATGGTCTGGCGACCGTCAGCGGTTCGGGTGAGAGCCC
>DEAY01000194.1:3887-12432 GCA_002348345.1 Verrucomicrobia bacterium UBA2970 | reverse complement strand
GTTGGGCATCCGGAGGGCTACACGGCGACCGATATCCTCGCCCGATACAAGCGCGGAAGGGGCTACAACGTGCTCCATCCAATGGGGTGGGATGCCTTCGGGTTGCCGGCGGAGCAGTATGCGATCAAGACCGGGCAACATCCGAGGGAGACGACCGAGGCCAACGTCAACAACTTCCGTCGCCAGATTCGTTCCCTGGGCTTCAGTTACGACTGGAGTCGAGAGGTCAATACAACGGATCCGGACTACTTCAAGTGGACCCAATGGATCTTTCTCCAGATTTACCAATCCTGGCTGAATCCCCAGTCCGGTCGGGCCGAATCGACCTCGACCTTTGATCCGGCCTTGGCCGAACTGAGTTCCGAGGGGGAAGCGCTCAGCGAAAAAGATGTCCGATTGGCATACGTGGCCGAGGCACCGGTGAATTGGTGTCCCGAGTTGGGGACGGTGCTTGCCAACGAGGAGGTGGTCGAGGGGAAAAGCGAGGTGGGCGGTTATCCGGTCGTGCGAAGGCCGATGCGTCAATGGATGCTCCGGATCA
This sequence comes from Verrucomicrobia bacterium UBA2970, assembly GCA_002348345.1. Taxonomy (GTDB): domain Bacteria; phylum Verrucomicrobiota; class Verrucomicrobiia; order Limisphaerales; family AAA164-E04; genus UBA2970. The sequence continues at coordinate 11,891 of DEAY01000194.1, read as the reverse complement.
CTGCATTTGCCGGTCGCTTGTTGGAGGATCTCGAGGGAATCGACTGGAGTCATTCCTTGAAGGAGATGCAGCGTCATTGGATCGGGAGGTCGGAGGGAGCGGAGGTTCGCTTCGCTTTGGCCGAGGGAGAGGAAACCATCACGGTGTTTACGACCCGCCCGGATACCCTGTTTGGAGCGACTTACATGGTGCTCGCACCGGAGCATCCGCTGGTGGAGGCGATCACCCAAGCCGATTGTGCGGAGGCGGTGACGGCTTATCGGGAAGCGGCCGCAAAAAAGAGCGATCTAGAACGCACGGATTTGGCGAAGGGGAAAACGGGCGAGTTCACCGGGGCATTTGCAATCAACCCCGTCAATGGGGAGGAAGTTCCCATTTGGGTGGCGGATTACGTCTTGGCGACCTATGGCACAGGGGCCATCATGGCGGTCCCCGCCCACGATGCTCGCGATCTGGAGTTTGCGGAAAAGTTCAATCTCCCGGTCAAGAAAGTCGTTCAAGCCCCAGAAGGTGAGGAATCGATTGGATTCACCGGTGAAGGGACCAGTGTCAATTCTGATTTCCTGAATGAATTGCCTTCGGCTCAAGCGAAGAAAAAGATCACCGCCTGGCTCGAGGAGAACGGGAAAGGGCGGAAAACCATCAATTACAAATTGCGAGATTGGCTGTTCAGTCGGCAGCGTTATTGGGGGGAACCTTTTCCCATCGTATGGCAAGGAGAGGAGCACCGCGCCATCGACGCTTCGGAACTGCCATTGTTACCGCCCGATCTCTCAGATTACAAACCGACCGAGGATGGGGCGCCTCCCCTGGCTCGAGCCGAGGAGTGGGTTCGGCGGGACGGCGGCGACCGTCGAGAAACCAACACCATGCCCCAGTGGGCGGGGAGTTGTTGGTATTACTTGAGATACTTGGATCCCAAGAATGATAAACAGTTTTGTGCGCCCGAGGTGGAGCAATACTGGATGGGAAGCGACGGAAGCGATGGGGTGGTCCCGGGGGTGGATCTTTACGTTGGCGGAACGGAGCATGCCGTCCTTCATCTTTTGTATGCTCGATTCTGGCACAAGGTCCTCTTTGATCTGGGACATGTTTCGACGCCTGAGCCGTTCTTTAAACTGGTCAATCAGGGCCTCATTCTAGGTGAAGACGGCCAAAAGATGTCGAAGTCCCGGGGGAATGTCGTCAATCCGGATGACATTCTCGCCGACTACGGAGCGGACGCCTTCCGTCTCTATGAAATGTTCATGGGGCCGCTGGAAATGGTCAAACCCTGGAACACGAAAGGGGTCGAAGGGGTCTACCGTTTTCTCGGGCGGGTGTGGCGTCTCTTTGTGGACCCAGGGAGTGACAAAGCGTTTCAACAACAGGCCGCCGTGGAAGCGTCGGATCGAGTGGGCGCACTCGATTCGATCGTTCTGACGGGGGAAATCACCGAATCAGAACCTTCTGCGGAACAGGCGAAGGCCCTCCATCTTTGCATCAAGAAGGTCACTGAAGATCTGGATGCGATGCATTTCAATACGGCCATTTCTGCCTTGATGGTGTTCGTGAATGAGGCCAGCAACTGGAAAGAGCGGCCCAAATCTGTGTTGGCGACCTTCCTCCGCTTGCTCGAGCCCTTTGCCCCTCACCTCGCAGAGGAATTAAACAGCAAACTGGAAGGAAAGGCGGTGACCCTGGCCTACCAGCCATGGCCAAGCTTCGACCCCGCCCTGTTGGTGGAAGATCGACTCGAGCTTCCCATCCAGATCAATGGAAAGCTACGGGGACGAATCACGGTGGCGGTGGATGCCGGCAAAGACGAAATCGAGGCCCAGGCCCTGGCGGAAGAGAAAGTTGCCGCGATCCTTGAGGATCAGACGGTTCGTAAGGTCATCGTCGTGCCCAAGAAGTTGGTCAATATCGTCGCCAATTAGCCACCCGATGCTCCGATCAACCGATGGCACGCGTCAAGGGGGGCGATCTGGCTCGAGATGGTGGATGGGGAGGGCTTGATTCCTCACTCGGCTGGCCTAGGGTAGGGCGATGGCGATGAAAGGTTTTTCGGTCTCCTTGTTGTGGCTTTGTGGTTTGGGCGTGCTGAGTGCGAATGCCGCTGGGGGAGGGGAACCCCGTCCCCATGTTCTCTGGTTTGTGGTTGACGACATGTCGGCCCAGTTCTCTTGCTATGGCGAATCGCTGGTTGAAACCCCCCACGTTGATCGCCTGGCTCGAGAGGGAATGCGTTTTTCCAAGGCTCATGTGACGGCACCCGTGTGTTCGACCTGTCGTTCTGCCTTCATCACGGGAATGTATCAGTGGAGCCTGGGGTTGCAGCATCATCGGAGTGGGCGGGATCAAGCTAAAATCAAACTTCCCAAGGAGGTGGTGCCTGTTCCCGAGTTGTTTCGTCGAGCCGGATACTACACCTGTAACGGTAGCGGCCTCCCCCGATCCTCTGGGATCAAACCCCGGACAAAGACCGATTATAATTTCGAGGGTCATCGAGATCTTTATGACGGGCCGGATTGGTCAGGGCGTGAGGAGGGACAACCTTTTTTCATGCAGGTTCAGATGGCGGGAGGAAAGTTGAGGGGGGGGCAACGGGAAAGTTGCCAGCGGTTGATCAAACGAGCCCGTGAGACGTTCGGAAACAATGTCGACGCAAGACGTGTTGAGTTGCCCGATTACTATCCCAGGGATCCGGTCCTGATTGAAGATTGGACGGCTTATCTCGAGTCGGTGCGATTGACCGATCATCACGTGGGCCAGGTGCTGAAGCGTCTTGAGGAGGAAGGCTTGTATGAGAGGACGCTCATCTTGTTCATGACCGATCATGGGATCAGCCATGCGCGGGGCAAGCAGTTCCTCACCTACGAGGGAACGCATATCCCCTTTGTGGTGCGGGGGCCGGGGATTACCGCAGGGGTCGTGCGGGACGATCCGATCGAACACATTGATATGGGGGCAATCTCCCTGGCCTTTGCGGGGATCAAGATTCCGACATGGATGCAGGGGCAGAATGTCTTGTCTCCGGACTACCAACCGCGGCGGGCGGTCTTCGGAGGGAGGGATCGATGCGATGAGACCGTCGAGTTTATACGGAGCGTACGCTCGCAAGGTTATCTCTACATCCGAAACTACAATCCCTCCCGGCCCCACTTGCAGCCGAGTCGCTACAAGGACGGAAAGGACATCCTCAAGCAGCTTCGTGCGTTGCATCAGGATGGGGCGCTCAGCCCACTTCAGGAACAACTCTTGTTCAGTCGCATCCGGGAGGGGGAAGAGCTTTACGATACCCGCTCTGATCCCTACGAAACCCGAAACCTGGCGGGTGATCCAACCGTTGTTGCTCAGCTTGAGTCGATGCGACAACTCTTGGATACTCACCTGCTCAAGACCCGGGATGCGGGGTTTATCCCCGAACCTCTGCTGGCGGAGATCGCCATCGATCCGCGATGGACGATTCATCAGTTTGTCCAATCCGAACAGCGCTACCCCTTGAAGAGGATTCTTTCGATTGCCAATCAAGCGATCCTTCGCCGGGCCGATCAGGGCGAGGCATTTCGTCTCGAACTCGACGATGAGAACGCAGTGGTCCGCTACTGGGCAGCCATGGGGCTTCGGACTCTTGCGGACCGGTTCCCGGGAGCGTTGCGGGATGCCGAGACGCTGGCGCAGGATCCGGATGTGAGCGTGCGCTTGGTGGGCGGCGGATTGATGGGGTTGTTGGGGGATCGGGATCGAGCGGGGGCCCTGTTTGTTCGAGAGGCGCGTGCGGCGCAAACGGATGCGCACGCCCTTTGGGCATTGGATGGCATCAAGTTTCTCAATCAGCCACAGATGATCGGGACGGTTCAGCGGGATGAAGTCGTCCGGGGCGAGTATTCAGGTCGTGCATTCGATTTTCTGGCAGGACAGGGGTTGGTCTATCGGACCCCCTAGCTTGATTAAGCCATCTTCTGTCCCGGTGCCAGGGCCAAAGTGTCTTGCCAACGGGAATTCATTTTGCAAGGTTGGAGCGCATGAATTCTCACGATTTATTGCGTGAAGTTTTTAAGGACGGGAATCCCAAACAAATCGCGGAAGACCTGGGGTTATCGCTGTCGATGATTTACAAATGGGCCGAGCCGGTCGGGAAAACGGGCAGCGGAGCCACCAATCCGCTCGATCGGGTTCAGGATCTAATCGAGAGCACGCAAGATGAGAGGATTGCCCAGTGGATCAGTGAAAAAGGCGGGGGTTTTTTCATTCGGAATCCAAAGACCACTCATCCTCATCCCGATTACTTGATTCCGGCCACCAATCGAATTGTTCAAGAATTCGCCGATCTCCTGTCAGTAGTCGCCTGTGCGGCCGGAGACGATTTCATCAATGAAGACGAGGCCAAGCGCATTCGGGATCGTTGGGAGCAACTGAAGTCGGTGACCGAATCTTTCGTTCACTGTTGCGAACTCGGGAACTTTAGTTCGTTGCGGAGAGAGGCAGAGAATCTAGGGAGTTAGGGATCGGGACTCCGGTGCGATGAGCCGTTGATGTCTTTTGAGAAGTGATTGCACTTCACGATGGGGCAACGCGAAGACCTTGTTCCCGTTGATGCCTTCCATATCCTCGGCGGCCACCAGGGCATTAATGATGGCTTCCTCCGTGGCTTGGAGGGTGGCGACGAAGAACGCATCCATCTCATGATTGGGGAGCATCTTCACCTGAAGCGTGGTTCCGTCCGGATGGGGTTGTGGGGGGGGCGTTGAGAAGGCCAGGAAGAGGTCGCCGCTCGAATTGCTTCCGAAGCCACCAGTACGCCCGATTCCAAGGGGGACGCGCTTGGCGATCCGGCGGAGTTGATGGGGAAGGAGGGGGGCGTCGGTGGCGACGATGGCAATGATGGAGTTTCCTTCGAAGCTGGGACTCAGTGAATGAACCTGCGGGAGTTTTGCGGTGAGGTGGTTTCCGACGGGAACGCCGGCAATGGTGAGATCTTCGCGGCGGCCGTAGTTAGCTTGGACGAGTACACCGAGAAGATGATGTTCATTCACCCGACGGGAGGCCGTTCCGATGCCTCCCTTGAAACGGTGGCACACCATTCCAGTTCCGCCTCCGACATTTCCCTCTGCCACCGGGCCGGCAGACGCGTGGTCCAGGGCGTGGTAGACCTCTTTTGGGGAAATGTGGCGTCCGTGAATATCATTGAGGAGGCCGTCCCAAGTCTCAGCGACGACGGGGAGCGCGGCCCAGCCGAAAGGGTCCTCATCGGGATGGTAGCCACGGTCCATCCGCCACTGAATGGAGGCATGGGAGACCTGTCCGACGCTGTGAGTATTGGTCAGCAAGATTGGCTCTTCGAGGAACCCCGATTCGTCGATCCATTTGGTGCCGGTCATCTCGCCGTTTCCATTCAAGGTTGCCCAGGAGGCGAAGACTGGACGGTAATGAGGGCCGGTGGGGAGGATGGCCGTCACTCCGGTTCGGATGGGGCCTTCCCCGATTTTGAGTGTGCCGGAGCCCTTGATCACCGTTGCGTGTCCGACCCGGACGCCAGCGACGTCGGTAATGGCGTTATTGGGGCCCGGCGTTCCTTCGAAGGGAATGCCGAGATCTCTCGCTCTGGGGTTGAGTGAGTCTGCGATGGCATGGATCGCGAACCCCAGGAGGAATGTGCTGAAAAGCGCGGATGGATTCATAGGGAAACGATCGAGGTTACGGCTGGCAAAGGTCATCGGCTCTTAGGTTGGTGATGAATCCGTGGGCTGGGGCGTGGGTGATCATGAGATCGATTTCTGCCGCTTGGGCCGCCGCCTGCGGTGTGACTCCACAGGCCCAGAACATGGGGGTCAGATGATCGGGGATGGGGCCGATCGTGGGGCCGTGGATTGGGTTTTCTAGATCCGCTCCAATCACGTTTGGATCGCCAACGTGGATGGGGCCTCCGTGATTGAAAACGAATCGGCTCGTGACCTGGGTGGCCTTGACCACTTGCTGGTGGGGAATCCAACGCATGGTCACGACCAGATTCCCATGGAAGAGACCCGCTCGTTCGGTCGGACATGAGCTTTGGAGGACCCATCGATATCGGGCGTCGGTCGCAATGCCGACCCGATTGAAGGCTTGATCGAAGGTGATGCCAGACCCGATGAGGAAGGCGACAAAGTCATTCTTCCAAAGAGAGCGAATATCGGTGGGTTGATCGGCAAGGCGGCCCTTCCGGTAGACATGATATCGGGGGAGGTCCGTTCGCAGATCAGCGCCGGGAGCAGACCGGAGCGGTTCGGGGCAACCCATTTCGGTGACCTCGATCAAGGGGCAGGCTTGTTGATTGCGCTGACAGTAGAGGAGAAAGTCGTAGGCATGTTTTTGGCCAAGGATCACGAGATTGCATTGAACAAATCCCGGGGCGAGCCCATAGGAGAGGGTCGTGTGCTCGCCGGAACGGATCCTTTCTCGGGCCGATTCGGCAGGCTGGCGGGAATCATGATGAGCCATCGGAAGCGACCTTAGCGGTGGACAGAATCACGATCAAGAACCCCGTCACGAGGCTCCAGCCGAACCAGAGAAAGGGGACGCCGAGGATCTCGGGTAACTTGCCGTGCCAAGCGGTGGCTGCGGGGAGAAGGAACAAGGAAAGGGAAAGCACGGCAATGACCAGGCGCCTGGGCCAGGACAGGGGTGCCCCCGCCGTCCCTTCCAGAGCTGCGGCCCAGCCCCACACGGCCACAAAGATCACGACGGATGCCGCCAGTACCCGGCTCCAGGGGGCGTCTGCTAGGAGCGCCGGCTGGTAAACGAAGGCAAAGGGGATCAGAAAGGCCACCCAACTGAGGCGGAAAGCGTAGAGGCTGGTCATAAAGGCGTTTGCCTGCGCCAGACCCGCGGCGGTATAGGAAGCCAACGCGACGGGAGGAGTGACCATGGAGAGGACGCAATAATACATGACAAAGAGGTGGGCGGCGAGTTCCGGGATGCCCAGGTCGATCAAGGCGGGGACGAAGAGGATGGAACCGATGATGTAGGCTGCGACGGTGGGAAGCCCCATCCCCATGACCAAACATCCAACCACGACGAGCGCCAGGGCCGCGGGCAGATGCCCTCCACTCAGAGCGATCAAGTCAGTCGAGAATTTTAGGGCGAGATTGGATTGAATGGCGATCTCGATGATGAGACCGATGGACGCAATGGGAATCGCGACCGCTGCTGCTTGTTCAGCCGTTTTGCCAAAGGCCTGAAACCAATCAGTGACTCGCAACCATGTCTTGCGATGGAACAGGCTGGAGACGAAACACGCCCCACATCCTGCCAGGGCTGACATAGGGGCGGACCAGCCGGCGAGGAGGAGGGCTACCAGGATCCCCGGGGGCAGGATGAGGTGCCAGCGGGTCATCAAGCCGGGTGGGGAGGCGTTGGCTGGATTGGCCAAGCCGCTGAGGTTGGCTGTTTGGCTGCCAAAATGGACGATGAAGAAGAGCGATAAATAAAAGGCCAGCGCAGGAATGGCGGCGGCGAGGACGATGTCTTTATAGGGAATCTGGAGGAGTTCCGCCATGACAAAGGCGGCGATTCCCATAACGGGGGGCATCAACTGGCCGCCGGTTGATGCGATCGATTCGATGCCGGCGGCTCTGGTCGGAGTGGAGCCGGTTTTCCGCATGAGCGGGATGGTGAACAAGCCCGTGCTTGCCACGTTGGCGACGGCGCTCCCGCTGATGCTTCCCATGAGGCTGCTGGAGATCACGGCGGCCTTGGCCGCTCCCCCCGGTTTGCCGCCGGCGATGCGGAGTCCGATGTCGATAAAAAACTGGCCGCCACCAATGGCTGAGTAGAGGGCGCCAAACATGACAAAGTAAAAAACCAGTCCCACCGAGGTGGACGTCGTGATGCCGAGTAGGCCGTTCGCCGTCATCGTCAAGCCTTCGAAGAACTCGTCCGCGCTCATTCCATTGTAGCGGAAGAGTTCGGGAAGCCAGGCAAGCTCGGTCCAGCCCGGATACCACTGGCCGACAAAAGCGAACGCAATGAAACTGCCGAGAA